>NZ_JAJNIR010000011.1:0-81445 GCF_022385935.1 Mammaliicoccus sp. J-M41
AATATTATTCTAGCATGTAGAGATGCATTTTTTAATACAACGGTGAAACCATACTGTACCATACGCATAGCGTATGGTTTTAATTACACAATCAAAAAAGACTCGAGGCATTAACCTCGAGTCTTTACTATTTATGATGCTTTATCTGAACTGTTTGATGAACTACTGCTTGATGAGCTAGATGATCCGCCTTGCAAGTCTTCTATTTTTTTAGCGTCTTTTGCTTCATCTGGAATCTTAATTTCATCAATTTTGTTTAACTTATTATAAGTGACGTTTGTCTTCATATCAGCAGTTTCGTCATCTTTAGTTAATTTAGCATTTAATTTGTATGAATCAATATGATTATCTTTATTTACTTTCAATACGGCATTACCTTTTACTTTATCAACTTGTGATTCAAATTGTTCTAGTTGATCTTTGTTACCTGAGGCGTTAGCTAACTTAGTGAAATCTTCTTTGTTTTTGATGTCATATGTAAGTTCATATCCATCGTCAACTTTTTTAGATTTCGCATCTTTAAAAGCACTTAAAGTTTTTGCGTATTTTTCATAATTTAATTGGTCTAGAGAACTATCGATATTCATATTTTCTACTTGAGAAGATAAGTCTACCCATTGATCATCTACTTTAGCAATCATTTTATCGCCTTGTACATAAATTGACATTTTCTGACCAGCTTGGTCCATATCTAATTTAGCTGTTTCTTTTTCATCAACATCCATGCCAACTTCTACAGTTTGACTATCTTCGCCTTCAGCAGAAACTTCGATTTTGTTATCAGTATGATAACTTTTAACATCTTTCGCACTACTTTGTAAGTCTTTTACGACTTGGCTAGAACTTTTAGTATCATCTTTCTTTTCTGATTTTGTATCAGAATCTGAACTATCTGAGCCATTCCCGCATGCTGCTAAAACAAGTGTTGATGATAAAAATAAACTTCCAAGTATTCTATATTTCATATTACTTCCTCCTTTGTTTTAACTATACTAACACTATGCAATTCATAATAGCAAAAAATTATATAATTACATAAGTTATGAATGTAAATTATTTGAGTTTTTTCTTAGGTGAAAGTATTAAAATAACAATAGTTGCTACAATTACTTTAAATATAAATTTCATTTAATATCACTCCGAAAGTGTTTGAGGTTGTGGACCTTTTTGCTTTCTCTTTGTTGGGTCTAATTTCTTTTCAATATATCCTAAAAATAAATCACTTAATACTGCTAATAAAGCGGTAGGGATTGCACCGGCTAAGATTAATGATGTACCATCAGTAGCGTTTGTACCTCTAATAATGATATCACCAAGTGTAGATGATCCAATAAATGATCCGATTGCAGTAACACCAATTGCAATAACGAACGCGATTCTTATACCACCAATCATTACAGATAAAGAAAGGGGAAGTTCAACCATCGTTAAGATTTGACGTGATGTCATACCCATACCTTTACCAGCATCTTTAATACTAGAATTTACGTTATTAATTCCGGTATACGTATTTTTGATAATCGGTAATAAAGCGTATAAGAATACTGTCATAACAACAGTGTTTGAACCAAGTCCCATCACAAGCATTAATATAGCAAGTAGGGCAAGTGCTGGAACCGTTTGAATAATATTAGCTAGTGAAATGACAAAGCCAGATAATTTAGAATATCTAGCAATGAAAATGCCTACTGGTATACCTATTATAACCGCAAATAACACACCATAAACAGAAATAAGTAAATGAGTTAGAAAAAGTTGAAATATATATCCACCATTTGTTGCATAATAATCGACTAATTGTGACCATACATTATTATCAACCACTATTACTCACCATCCTTTTCATCGTCAAAATAATTGTGCTTTTTAAGGAATTCTTCAGCTACTACAGCAGGTTCTTTAAGGTTGTTATCTGCTTCGTAGTTTAATTTTTGCATTTGTTCTGTTGAGATTTTTCCTCTTAATTTATTCATTGCACGATCAACATAAGGTTTTTCTTTAATTAAAGATTTTGTAACTAATGGACTTGCATCGTATGGTGGGAAGAAGTTCAAGTCATCTTCAAGCACAACTAAATCATAGCTCGCAATTCTTCCGTCTGTTGTATAACCTAAAACAACGTCCATTTTACCTGTGTTTAACGCATCATATACAAGGCCGATTTGCATTGGACGAGTACGTTTAAAATCGAAACCATATTTTTCTTTAAATGCTGGGTATCCATCGCCAGGACGTTTCATCCAAGATGAATCAACGCCAGCTTCTAATTTATTTGCTACTTTTTTCATATCTGAAACTTTTTTAAGGTTGTATTTCTTCGCTGTCTCTTTCGTAACCATCATGGCATAAGTGTTTTCAAAACCATATGAACCATACCATTTTTGGTCATAATCTTTATCGAATGCATCTCTCACTACTTTTAAAGCTTTTTTAGGATCGGTGATAGGGTCTTTACCTAATGCACCTGTTAAATCAGTTCCCGTATATCTAGCACTTGAAATGTTAACATCTCCACTATTTTGAGCATTAAATGTAACAGTTGATGATCCTAAATTATTGATAAGCTGTATGTTGTTTTCTTTTACGTTATCTTTTTTAGCTTCATGTTCTATCATTAATTTATCTATGTGTCCCATAATTTGTGATTCACTTGTATTTTGCATACCTATTTTTATTGAGTTTTCATCACCTGAAGCGCCAAGAAAAGGTAATGAACATCCAGATAAAATGACAGATAAAGCCATGATAGGCAATAACAGTTTAAAATATCTATTCATGTTTATATTTCCTCCTTATCTTGAAACTTTTAACCCTTTAGGTGTAACCCATAGTTCAACTTTAGAAAGTACAAAGTCCATAATAAGCGCGATTAATGTAACACTTATGGCACCGCCAATAATTAAATCAGGTTGGTATAAGTTCAAACCATTAAAGATAAAGTCACCTAAACCACCAGCACCAATGAAACTTGCTAATGTTGCCCAACTGATTGCATAAACACTTGATAAACGTACGCCACTCATAATAACTGATATAGCAAGTGGTAATTCAATCATGAACATCTCTTGGAATTTTGTCATTCCCATACTAAGTCCTGCTGCTTTAACATTTTTATCAACATTATTGATGCCGATATATGTGTTGTTTAAAATTGGTAATAAGATATAAATAAATAATGCTAAAATGGCAGGTAATTTACCAACACCTAAGAAAGGAATCATAAGTGCTAATACTGCTAATGACGGAACGGTTTGTAGAACACTTGCAATAGATAATACGAGTTTGGCTAACTTTTTAGTTCGTGTTAATAAAATGCCAAGAGGTATCGCTACGATCATTGCTAAAAGTAAAGCTAATAATGAAATATAGAAGTGTTCCAGTGTTTTCTGAAGTAGTTCGTTTCCGTTAACTTGTAAGAATTCGATCACTATTTTTCACTCCTTATTTTATATCACTTTTTTCAGTTACTTCTTCTATTTCTTCTGTTTGTCCCCATATAGAATCGTAAACAATATCTACTAAGCTTGCTCTTGTTATAACACCTTTTATGTAATATTGTTCATCAACCACAGGAATTAATCTCACATTTCGTTTTAAAATTGTACGAACAGAGTCTTGAAGCATCGTACCTGTCTTAACTGTATAAATATCTCGATGCATAATATCGATAATGTCTGATTTTTTTCGATATCCTTCGTTTAAATCTTCAATATCAATATATCCAACAAGTTTACCTTTTACATTTGTAATAAATAGCGTATCTACGCGTCGCTCTCTCATAATTGAAACAGCTTCGTCTATTGTTTTCTCAGAAGTGATGGCAATTGGGTCTTTCATTGCATCATCAACAACACGTATGTTAGGTCTATCTTGTATAAGTCTGTTTTGACCGATAAACTCACGTACGAAATCATTAGCTGGATTTTTTAAAATATTATTTGGTGTATCAAATTGAATGATTTCACCTTGAGACATAATACAAATTCTATCTGCTAATTTAATCGCTTCATCCATATCATGCGTTACAAATATAATGGTTTTACCCAGTTTTTGTTGCAGCGTCTTAACAAGGTCTTGCAATGTATCTCTCGTAATAGGATCTAACGCACCAAATGGTTCATCCATTAAAATGATATCTTGGTCTGCAGCAAGTGCTCTTACAACACCAATACGTTGTTGTTGTCCACCAGATAATTGAGATGGATATAAATCTAAATATGATTCTGGTAAGTCTACTAATTTAATAAGTTCTTTAGCTTTTTTCTCTTTTTCTTCTTTAGTCCATTTAAGTAATTTAGGTACTAATACGATATTTTCACGTATTGTCATATGTGGCATTAAACCAATTTGTTGAATGACATAACCTATATTTCTTCTTAAATTAACTGGATTCATCTTGCTTAAATCTTTACCGTCAAGCGTAATTGTCCCGCTAGTTGGCTCAATCATGCGGTTAATCATTCTTAAAGCAGTTGTCTTCCCGCTACCACTCGTACCGATAAAAGCTATGAATTCACCAGATTCAATTTCCATATTGATGCTATTAACGGCTTTTTTACCGCCACGATAAACTTTAGTTAAGTCTTGGATTGATAACATAACACTTCTCCTTTTTTTGAAATTTATAATAATGACGTTTATTATTATAACACAATAGTTGCATAATTATGAAAATCGCCCAAATCGTGTAATTTATGTTTATTGTTATTTAAAAAAAGGAATAAATACAAAAAGTGTGAATGAGACTAATGTTATATATAAAGACATATTATGTTTTCCACATGTATAATAGATTTATAAAATTGAATGATTTTTGCATAATATGCATTGAGAGATTTGGAGGGGTACAATTTGAAAGTAGCTATAATAGGAATGGGAACGGCTGGTGTTAGTACGTTAAATCAATTAGCAAAGCATAAAAAATTCAAAAAAATAACCGTAGATATATTTGATAGTGTCGAAGATATGGGTATGGGCAAGCCATTTCAAAATGATAGTGATCGTTTACTCATTAACTTACCAGCTAATCAAATGTCTTTAAGTCCAGATGATACGAAAGATTTTAAAAAATGGTATAAGAAAAATGATGATTTTGACTATGGTAAAGCGAAATATTTACCACGATTAGTATTCGGTCATTATATGAAATCTATTTTAAATGACTTGTTAAATAAACACGATAATATATTCGTACATAAGCATAAAGTTGATAGTTGCTATGTCGAAGAAATTAAAGATGAAAGAGGTCAATATAAAATAGATGTCTGTTATATAGAAGATGATGAAGCGGTATGTCAAAAGTATGACTATGTATTTTTGACAATAGGAACTTTACCTTATAAAGATCCATACAATTTATCTGGATTAAAAGGCTATATTGAATCACCATATCCAACAATTAAAGCATTGCGTGATGTAAAAGAAAATGACGATATTGCGATAATTGGAACGGGACTTAGTTCAATAGATGTCATTAGATTTGTGATGGAAAATCATAAACAACTGCCTATAACTGTAGCATCAAGACATGCTCAATTTCCGACAGTTAGAGGTATTAAACATGAAATTAATTTGAAGTATATTACGAAAGATGCAATAGAAAAATTAAAAAAGACGCATAAAGGTATCGCACCATTAAAAGAAATAGAAAACCTCTTTGCAAAAGAATGTGAATATCAAAATATTAACTTGAAGAAAATGCTTTATCGATTTAAAAAAGATAATGTAGCAAATATGAAATATGATTTAAGACATGAAGATGAAGTAGGGCATTTCCAATCATTTGTTGAAGAAGTAAAACATCATATGATTCCTGTTTGGAATGCCATGACACTCGATGATAAGACGACATTTTTAGAAAAGTATGGACATCACTTTAAACGTAATGCGAATCCAATGCCTCAATCATCTGCTAAACAATTAATCGAATGGATTGAAAATGGAGATATTGTCGTTAAAGAAGGTTTAGAAAATGTACGAAAATATTACGGTAAATTTAGAATTAAATATGAAGGTGAACAAGAAGAATCAAGTTATCATTATGTCATAAATGCAACTGGTCCTAAAAAACATTTGTCAGAACTGACAGAAGAAGAGCATTTTATTAAAGGATTAGAGAACAAACAAATTATAGCTGCACATCCATTTGGAGGTATTCTAGTCATGCCATATTCAAATGAAGTTATTAGTCCTAAATTCGGTACAATGCCTAATTTAAAAGTGATTGGACAATTAACAAGTGGTGTTAATTTTGATGTAAATGGCGTTTCACTATTAGTCGATCAATCCGTAAGAGCAGTCAATGACTTATATGTTGAATTAGAAGAAAGAAAAAAAGTTAAAAAGGCAAAATCTAAAAAGAAATAGAATAAAGGAAGTTGAAATGTAAGCTTGAGACAGTGTTTGATGTCTCAAGCTTATTTTTATGTACGGGTGATGGGGCTTTAGAAGCAGTTTTGGCTGAAAGTGCAAATAAGAATACCAGTATTAACACTTCTGAGTAGTTTTGTAATTAAGGCCGTCCATAGTAACAAATCGGACGAGTTTTGTAAATAAGGGGTCTATAGTTACACTTCAGCCGACTTTTGTAACTAAGGCCCCCGTTATAAACAAGTTTGACCAGAAGTGTTTAAAACAACCCCGTTATGAACAAGTTTGGTCAGAAATGTTCACAAAGCCCGCCGTTATCAGCTTTTTAAAACCATCAGACAAACACCTGCTAAATAAATTTAACTTCTTCATTTGTAATTCTTAGTGAAATGGTATAGAATGATGTCATCAGTGATTACTGATATATAATTTAATAATATATTCTTTCGGGGCAGGGTGAAATTCCCAACCGGCGGTATAATAGCCCGCGACCCATAAGTGATTTTTCATTTATGGCTGATTCAGTAACATTCTGAAGCCGACAGTATAGTCTGGATGGGAGAAAGAATAGACGACAGCGTATGCTATACGCTTATTTCGTTATACTTAAAATGTTAAAGTCTTTTTTCATAAAAGGCTTATTTCGTGATGCATTTTTACTCCCAACCACCGAAAAGTGATTTTCGGTGGTTTTTATTTTTAGGAGGTAAAGAAATGAATCAATATTTAGATTTTGCAATTGATTTAGCTGAACGTGTACAAGGGCAGACGGGTACGAATCCTTCTGTTGGTGCAGTAATTGTTAAAGATCATAAAATCATAGGTTTTGGAGCGCATTTAAAAAAGGGTGAAGCACATGCTGAAATACAAGCTTTAAAAATGGCAGGTGAAGATGCTCAAGGTGCAACAATATATGTTTCTTTAGAACCTTGTTCACACTATGGATTAACACCACCTTGTGCGCAAGCGATTATCGACAATGGTATTCAATCAGTTGTATATGCAGTTAAAGATGGTTCTCTTAAAAATAGTGGTCATGAAATGTTGTACGAAGCTGGAATAGATGTAAAACATGAGCCTTCAAAAAGAGCAGAAGACTTATATGAGGCATTTTTTCATCAACAACAAACGAAATTACCTTTTATTACTTTGAAAATTTCTACGAGTCTAGATGGTAAAGTTGCGACAGATTACAAAGAAAGTAAATGGATTACATCTAAAGAAGTTAAACAAGATGTATTAAAATTGCGCTCACAACATGATGCAATTATGACAGGTGGGATGACAGTACGAGAAGATAATCCATTATTAACTTCTCGTAATCCTGAGTTAAGTAATCCAACTAGAATTGTATTAACAGAGCAATCAAGCTTTGAAGGTGATTATGAAATATTCAAAGATGAAGATAATCCTGTAGTTGTTGTAACGAGTTCGGAATCATTTCACACGTATGAGAATCAACATATTAAAGTTAAGAACAGTGATTTATCAAATTTAAAAACGATTATGAAAGATTTATATGAAGAAGGATATGCTCAAGTGATGGTTGAAGCAGGTCCTAAACTTGTAAGTCAGTTTATAGAACAAGACTTAGTAGACCAATTAATTATTTATCAAGCCCCGAAGATGATTGGTGGTCAAGGAAAATATCAATATTATCAAACGCATGATGTCGTTCCTTTATCCAATAGTAAATTATTTGAAATTATATCAACAGAAATCATTGGTGGAGATCTTAAAATAACATTAAGAAAGAAGTGACAAGATGTTCACAGGACTCATTGAAACAGTTGGTGTAATCAAGAATACAAGCACAAACCAAGGCGTTAAAACATTAACAATTGAAGCCACTGAAATAATGGATGATTTATCACTAGGTGATTCCGTTGCTGTTAATGGTGTTTGTCTGACCGTTACTGAGAAAGCAAGTTCTACTTTTAAAGTGGAAGTGATTACTGGAACAATCTCAGTAACTTATTTAGAACATTTGAAAATGAATGACAAAGTCAATCTTGAAAGAGCGATGTTAGCGAATGGGAGATTTGGCGGTCATTTTGTAAGTGGACATGTAGATGGTCAAGGCATTATTAAACATATTTCAAAAAGACAAGATGAATGGATTATTGAAATATCTACAGAAGCGCATTTATTAAATCAAATGATTGATAAAGGATCTATCACAGTTGATGGTGTTAGTTTGACAATTTTTAAATTATATCCTCAAAAATTTGAAATTCATTTAATCCCTGAAACGAGAGATCGTACAATCTTTGTTAATAAAAAACAAGGCGACAGCGTACATATTGAAACGGATTTGTTATTTAAATATGTGCAGAAAGCAACAGGACAAAATCATTCAAATTTATCCGAAGAGAAATTACTTAATCTAGGATTTTAGGAGGCTATAACATGTTTGATAACGTAGAAGATGCCATACAAGAACTTAAAAGTGGTAAACCGATTATTGTAGTAGATGATGAAGATAGAGAAAATGAAGGTGACCTCGTCGCTATATCTGAGTATTTAACAGCTGAAACGATTAATTTTATGGCTTCACATGCGAGAGGTTTAATCTGTGCACCGATTAGTAGTGAAATTGCCCAACAATTTGGCTTGAAATTGATGACTGAAACAGGTGATAAATATAAAACTGCATTTACTGTAAGTATTGATCATGCATCGAGTACGACAGGGATTAGTGCTTTTGAAAGAGCAGATACGATTAAAGCATTAATTAATGAAACGTCACCGTCAGCATTTGTTCAACCAGGTCACGTATTTCCGTTAATAGCTAAAGACAATGGTGTTCTTGAAAGAATAGGTCATACAGAAGCTTGTGTTGATTTAGCGAAACTTTCTGGAGCGAAACCAGCTGGTGCTATTTGTGAAATTATGAATGATGATGGCACGATGGCTCGTAGAGATGATTTATATCAATTTAAACGTAAACATGGTTTGTTAATGATAACGATTGATGAACTTGTAAAGTATAGAAAACGACATGATCAAATTATTCATCTTGAATCTAAAGTTAAATTACCAACTTCATACGGTGAATTCGATATGTACGGCTTTACATCTCAATTAGACGATAAAGAATATATTGTCATTAGTTCAGGAGAAATCAAAAATGGTATGAATGTACGTATTCATTCTGAATGTGTGACAGGTGATATTTTCCATAGTGCTAGATGCGATTGTGGAGAACAGCTTGAATATTCAATGAAATACATTCAAGAACATGGTGGCATGATTTTATACTTACCTCAAGAAGGTAGAGGAATAGGTCTGATCAATAAACTTAAAGCGTATGAACTTATTGAACAAGGTTATGACACGATTACAGCTAATGAAGCTTTAGGCTTTGAAGCGGATTTAAGAGATTATACTGAAGCGAGTCAGATTTTGAAATACTTTAATATAGAAGAAATACAACTCATCAGTAATAATCCAGATAAATTTAATCAATTACAAGATTTAGGTATACATGTTTCTAATAGAGTTCCAGTTGTCATTGAACCGAACGAAACAAACGCATCATATATCAATACTAAAAAGCATGAAATGGGTCATTTAATATAAAATAGAATGGAGTTTTTAAAATGAAATTTGAAGGTAAAATGGATGGATCACAATTAAAAGTAGCATTCGTCGTGAGTAGATTTAACGATTTTATAACAGATCGCTTATTAGATGGAGCTAAAGATACTTTAATCAGACATAACGTGGATGAAGAAAATGTTCATGTCGCATATGTACCTGGAGCGTATGAAATTCCTTTAGTAGCTAAAAAGTTAGCGAAGTCAGGTAAATACGATGCAGTCGTAACATTAGGCTGTGTCATTAGAGGGGCGACTACACATTATGATTATGTATGTAATGAAGTTGCGAAAGGTATTTCTAAAGTAAATGATGAAACGGAAGTACCTGTAATATTTGGAATCGTAACGACAGAAACAATTGAACAAGCGATTGAAAGAGCAGGAACAAAAGCAGGTAATAAAGGTGGAGATGCTGCCTTAGCTGCAATTGAAATGGCAAACTTACTTAAAAATATCGAAACACAAATATAAAACCAATGAAGCCAGGACAAGCGTCCTGGCTTCTTATGTGTTATTTTTTCTTACCCTTAGCAATGCCGCCAATACCCAATAGGGTTAAGCCAGCTAATACACTAGCTCCGATAGCGATTTTTCCTTTATTCTTTTCACTAAAGATATCTAATAACATTAAATTAATATTTTGAGGTCTTTCAGCTAATCTTCTCATAAAGTAACCGAACCAGTCTTCCCCAAATGGTACGTACATACAGAAGTTATAGCCTTCGTTAGCAATTTGATATGCATAGTCAGTTCTAAAACCATATAACATTTGGAATTCAAATGAATCTCTTGAAATGTTATGATCTTTAACAAATTGTTTAACGTGATTAATAACATTATGATCGTGTGTTGCAATAGAAGTGAATGCTTTAGCAGTTAATAATCTTTTTTCAATCAATGCTATATAATTTTTATCAATTTCTTCTTTAGTTTGAAAAGCAATATGTGGTGCTTCTTTATATGCACCTTTTACTAATCGTAAACGTACATCATTGTATTTATCCATAATATTCATAGCATCAAATAAGTATGCTTGAATAACTGTTCCTACATTTTTAAATTCACCTTTAAGTTTATCTACTATTTCTGTAGTTCCTACTAAATCTTCATATTTTTCAGCATCGATGTTTACAAATGTATTTCCGTATTCATGAGCTTTTAACAAAATTTCTCTCGTATTTTGATAAGCAAACTCTCTATCTATATTAAGACCTAATTGTGTAAGTTTAATAGATACATGCGCATCAATATTAGCATTGTAGTTTCTACGCATAATTTCAACAATATTTTGTTGAGCTTCTAAAGCTTCTTGACGTGATGTTACGAATTCCCCTAAATTATCTAACGTACATGAAATTCCCTTCATATTTAATCTTTCAACTGTATCGATTGTTGAATCAATATCAACGCCCGCTACCACCTTGTTTGCACCTAGTGCAGGACCCATTTTCTTAGCTGATTCATTCATGAATTTGTTGTTAGATAATGCAATAAAAAAATCTTTTACGACAGGCATAGCAAGTCCTCCTTAAATATATATGTTCATTTAATTTATTTTATCATGGAAATACAAATTTAGTTAAGCGTTTACATTTTTAATATAATGCAAAATTATACTAATTATGAATTCTGACACGAAAAAGAACGCCCCCGTAAGGCATTCCATAATATTGACAATATTTTGACCGAAATTAGAAATTGTATACACGTATATTAATGTAGTTTAATTAGATTTGTATAATGCCATTGAACAATTAAATCTTAAGCGTATTTAGGACTTTCTCCATATTTGTTTGGTGCTTTATGTCCGTCACCACACGCCATAATTAGTATTGCTAGATTCAAAAAGAAACAGATAATCATTAAAACAGCATATAGCACAATCACAATTGTACTAGTAACGGAAGTATTAAATAAACTATATAAAATATTTAAAATAAAAGTGAATGCATAAGTAATAGTAGGAAATATCATTGTCATATTTAAATCATGGAATCTTCTATTTGTTATTGAAATAGCAGCAACAAATGTTGCGATATTAAATATGCTAGAAACAATAACTGTAATCAGTTCAGGGATGGGTAGTACTGTAATTAATAGATTACCTAGCATAGTGATAATGATTGTAGCAAGTATTGGATACTAAAATTCTTTACGTCTAGATCGACCGTGAATATTAAAAGCATTTAACCAAAATAGTTTGTAGTAATGCACCATAATAAATCCCTCCAATAATACTTTTCTAAGATGTAGTTAATACTATTATATACATAAATGGATAAAAAAGGAATTTATATTGTAATAAAGAAACTGATTGGGAAGATCAGTTTCTTTGTTAATTCATTATTATTTAATTTTTTTAATATTGCTTATTATGGTTTAGGGGGTTGATGATGAAGTGACTTGCTCATAGTTTGGTGAAATGGGTTCTGCTGCTATGCTAATTGCATGTGGTAGAAATGTGAATATAAATAAAGAAATAATTATTTTTTTAAAGAAATGCATTTTATCATGCTCCTTTAAAGGCGTCTTATGTTACATCTTTAAAGTAACACGACAATATGAATTGATTGCTAATTCAATGTAAAGATTTAATGGCTATTAATGTTAATTTTATGTTAAGGAAAGCGATGAATCTTTAAAGTATCTTAATAATTATAGCTCGTTTACCGTGATATAATGAATGTATTAGAAATGACTATAAAGGAGAAATCGGGATGTTTAGGGATATGGCATTTTATATGTTTGGGAAACCTTTAGATAGTTTCGTACAATTGTTTATTTTTGAACCGATTGTGATTGGTATAATAGCAATTTTAGTGGCGATGATTACTAAAAAGTCATGGACAGTTTTTATAACAATTATAGCTTTAAATATTATTGATAATTTCTTACTCGTTAACTACCACTTTAGTGGGGCAGGTATAGGCACAATATTAGTTCAGAATGTTGTCTTCTTCTTTGAGAAGTTCTTCTCAATGTTTTATGAGATAATTATCGCTTATATCGTTGTAAAATTACCGTTTATGCATAGCAAATTTAAAATAGCGTAATGAAAAAGGATTGGGACATCGTGTCTCAATCCTTTTTGTTATTTATTGATCTGCTTTATAAATCTCAGCTTTTTCAATATATGATGCATTGATTCTTTTTAATTCATTATAATCATCTTCTGTTAGTTCTCTAATGACTTTTGCAGGACGACCAAACGCTAACGTATGTGGCGGGATTTTCTTACCTGGTGGAACGAGTGACCCAGCACCGATAAATGCATATTCTCCAATTTCTGCACCATCAAGAATTGTTGAATCCATTCCGATTAACGCGTGCTTGCGAATAATATTAGAATGTAATGTCACTTTATGACCAACTGTTACAAAATCTTCTATTATAAGTGGTTGGTTAGGGCTTTGGTGTAAACAACATAAATCTTGGATATTAACACCTTCACCAATAATTGTAGGGGCAACATCTCCTCTAATAACTGAGTTAAACCATACTGAACTTTTAGGACCTATCGTAATATCACCGATTAAAGTTGCATTGTCAGCAATATAACAGCTTTGATCGATTTGTGGTTTTTGACCTTTAAAAGATTTAATCATTCAAGATTCTCCATTCTTTTGAAAAATTTTGTTATACTAAGTTTAACAAAAAAGTAGCTATTTAGGTAAAAGGAGTAATATATTATGTGGAAATGGGAAACTGAGAAAGAAGCTAAAGGAATTGTAGTAATTGTACATAATATGCTAGAACATACAGGAAGATACGCATACGTAATCACTAAGCTACGAAGAGAAGGTTACCACGTTATTATGGGTGACTTAAAAGGGCAAGGACAAACTTCCCGTGTACATAGAGGACATGTTGATAAATTTGAAGAATACCATGAGCAAGTACTTGAATGGATATCTATTGCAGAAGAATATCACTTACCAGTATTTACATTAGGTGTTGGTCTAGGTGGACTTATTCTTCTTAATTTATTAGAAAAAGTAGATTTAAAAGTAGAAGGCGTACTATTGATTTCACCGTTAGTTGCTTTTCAACAAAATATTTCAACAAGACGTAATTTCTTAGCTTCAAGTTTCGGTACAGTTGCGAAAGATGCTAAATTTGATACAGGTATTAAAGTAGAAAGTTTAACAAGAAATAAAGAAGTAATAGATGATACGAATAAAGATGCTTTAATGCTAAATAAAGTGAGTTACCACTGGTATAAGACCATTTTAGAAACGATGAAAGCAACAATGGAAAATATTCACCACATATCTCCAATTCCTACATTACTGATGCTAGGTACAGAAGATAAAATAGTAGATACAGAATCAATCCGACAAATCGGTAAAACAATCAATACAAACGAATTATATTTCAAAGCTTGGCATGGACTTAATCATGAAGTACATAATGAACCAGAACGCGAAAATGTTATGAAATATATCATTTCATTTATGAATAATCGCATTCACTATGTAGGATTATTAATAGATGATGAAACAGAATAATTTGTAAAATATCATACAAATAAGCTTAAACGTTACTATATCGGGTATATAAAACATATAGAGAACGTTGGAGGCGAGTTTATGACAGAGAACGTAAATAACGTAAGTGACTTAATTCTATTAGATGATATTCAAAAAAATATAAATATTATTTTTTATAAAATCGAAGAAAAGTTTGATATAGAAAAAGAAGAGTTTCTTACATTAATCATGTTATGGAATAATGGATCAATGAGTTTGAAAGAGTTGGATGGTTATATAGATATTAAGCCATACAAACGAACAAGATTATACAATAACCTTGTGAAAAAAGGGTGGATTAAGAAAGTACGCCCAGAGAATGATGAAAGAACAGTAATTGTTGAAGTGAATAAAGACTTCGAAGACAAGAAAGATGCAATAATCGATTTCGCTTGTGAAGAAATCAAGAATAGAAAAGAACATTTTGAAAAACAATTTGAGTCAATCGTTAATACATGTAATATATAAAAACGCAAACCTGATGAGCAGGTTTGCGTTTTGTCATTTTTGAAGAATTTTGGGGAGGTATATAGGTTTTGGCTGCAGGGATTAAGAAAAAAGATTGTTAAAAAATGAGTGAGCAGTTTAAGGGTGGAAAAAATGTGAGTTAAAGGGGTAATAAACCCACGAGATTTGGGAAGATGTGAGTTAAAGAAGGAATAAACACACGAGATTTGGCTTAATGTGTGAATAAAGCCAAGAGATGAGCGAAGTCTGATGTGAACCCAAATATTTGACCTAAACAAATCAAAATATTGGGGTGCATTCTAATGAGGAAAAAATATGAATTTAAATTCAAACTAAAACTTGTAAAAGAATATTTAGAAGGACATCAAAGTTATAGAACAATTGCTTTAAAATATGGTGTTTCAAGTTGGTCTGTACTTCGGATTTGGGTCAATCAATATAAAGAGTTCGGAGAAGAAGGCTTAGAAGTAAAAAGTAGAAATACTGTTTATACTAGCGAATTTAAATTATCTGTTTTAAAATTTAGACAAGAAAATATGTTGTCTTATCAAGATACTGCGAATCACTTTAGGATTATTAATCCTATTATCATTGCCAATTGGCAACGTCAGTTTGATGAAAAATGTCGTCTTGATATAGATAATAAACAAAAGGGACGATCTCACACTATGACTAAAAAACGAGCTAAATCAGATAATAAAAATTTACCTTTAAATGAAAATGAACGTGAAGAACTTGAAAGACTTAGAAATGAAGTCGAGACGTTAAAGGCAGGTATAGCTTATCAAAAAAAGTTACAGGCCTTGACCGACATTTACGGAAGCAAAAATCAGAAATAGTAAAGGTCATTAAGGCATTACATGAAATATATAATATACGATTAAGTATCTTATTTAAAGTCGCTCAAATAGCTAAATCTGTATACTATTATTGGATAAATCAATTTAGTAAAGCTAATAAAGATGAAACATTGATTCAAGTAATAAAAGAAATATGTGAAGAATCAAACCATACCTATGGTTATCGTCGTGTTACACAAGCACTAAGAAATAGAGGTCTTATCGTAAATCATAAAAAAGTACTAAGAATCATGAAAGAATATAATCTAACTTGTACAAAGTTCACACATAGAGGCCGTAAGTATCGTTCCTTTAAAGGTAAAGTTGGTAAAGTAGCTCAAAATATATTAAATCGTAGATTTATAACAAGTCTCCCATTTCAAAAAGTCGTAACAGATATTACAGAGTTCAAATTAATGAATGGTCAGAAATTATATTTATCACCTTTTATGGACTTATATAGTTCAGAGATTATAAGCTTTAAAATCTCAAGTCGTCCTACATTAGATATAGTCATCAATCCATTAAAAGAAATGATAGAGCGTCGTCCAAACCTAGACCACCGTTTAACGATTCATTCAGATCAAGGCTGGCATTATCAACATTCACAATACACTAGATTATTAAAAGACCATAAAATATTTCAAAGTATGTCTAGAAAAGGTAATTGTCTAGATAATTCAGTTATGGAAAACTTTTTTGAGTTACTTATACAAGAAATGTATTATGGCCAAGAATTTAAGGATTTTCAGGACCTTGAACAAGCTATTCATCGATATATCAATTTTTATAATAACGAAAGAATTAAATCAAAATTAAAAGGCTTATCTCCCAAAAATTTCAGGAGACAAACCTTTGAAATAATATACTAATTAAGGTTTAGATTTTTGGGTTCAGTACAGAGATAGTCCAAGTCGTGGCTTAAGTACTGAATAAAGCCAAAAGATGAGCGAAGTCATGGCTTAAGTACTGAATAAAGCCAAGAGATGAACTAAATCTTGGCTTAAGTCTTGAATAAAGCCAAGAGATGACCCCAGCCTTACATCAACCACCAATATATCCATAAAATTCAAAGTGCACATATAACGAAAAACGCAAACCTAACTCAAGGTTTGCGTTTACTCATATTACTCATTTTTATCTTTTTTCTATTGCTAGTATATATGGTGGATTATTTTTTTGGTTTATAAATTGATAGTGAAGTACGTGTGCTGATTGTTGATCTATTGAACTTACGTAATTGATGACTTCGTTAGATTCAATCTGTCCTTCTGGGTGTCCTGGATACACGACTAATACGATGATGCCATTTTTACTTGTCATTTCGAATAGACTTTCAATTGCTTTAATTGTTGTCGGTGCATTCGTTGTAATATGTTTATCGCCTTTTGGTAAATAGCCTAAATTAAATATTGATGCGTCTATTTGCTCATGACGTTCTTTTATTATAGATGCTGCATTTTTATGACTTGTTTGATAATAACGGATATTACTAAATGCTTCTGTTTTGATTTTAGTATTTTTAATGGCTTCTTCTTGTATATCGAACGCATATACTTCTCCATTTGGAACTTGATTAGCAAGGAAAAGTGTATCGTTGCCGTTTCCACATGTTGCATCAACTACGATACTCTTGTCCGTTATATGTGTTGCTATTAAATCTCTTGCGAATGGTAAAATTCCTTGAACAATCATTTTTGAACTTTTTCTGCTTTCTTGAATTTAGAGCCTTGCATTGTGCCACGTTCTTTAAGTTCATTGTCTATAGCGTTAAGGACTTCCCACTTATTTACACTCCACATAGGGCCAACCATTAAATCGATAGGGCCATCACCTGTAATACGATGAATGATCATTTCTTCTGGTAAAATTTCTAATTGGTCACATACGAGTTGCGTATAATTGTCTTGAGTCATGAATTCAAGCATACCTTTTTCGTATTGTTTAACCATTGGTGTACCTTTAAGTAGGTGTAATAAATGAATTTTAATGCCTTGAACATCCATTTGTGCGACTTCTTTCGCTGTTTCCATCATCATATCGTAATCTTCACCAGGTAAACCGTTAATGATATGTGTACATATATTGATATTATGCTTTCTTAATTTAGCGATACCTTCGTAATAGCATTTCATATCATGAGCACGGTTAATTAAATCAGATGTTTCTTGGTGTACAGTTTGTAAACCAAGTTCTACCCATAAATATGTTCTTTCATTTAATTCTGCTAAGTATTCTACAACATCATCTGGTAGGCAGTCTGGTCTTGTCGCAATTGATAGTCCAACTACATTTTCTTCTGATAAAGCAGCTTCGTATTTTTCTCTTAATACTTCAACTGGTGCATGCGTATTTGTAAAAGCTTGAAAATAAGCGATATATTTTCCTTCAGACCATTTCTCATGCATCTTGTCTTTAATTTCTTTAAATTGTACATGGATTGGTTCTGCACGATTACCTGCAAAGTCACCGCTCCCGGCTGCCGAACAAAATGTACAACCCCCATGAGCTACTGTACCGTCACGGTTTGGGCAATCAAATCCACCATCTAATGCTATTTTAAAAATCTTCTCACCAAATTTATTTCTTAAGTGATAATTCCATGTATGATATCTTTTGTTATCAAATGCATAACGGAATTGTTCTGTCATTATATTTCACATCCTGTTCTACAAACTTATCTAAAGCATTTTAACATATAATATTGAACTTTTGCAGAAAAAGGTTTAGACTATTAAAATTGACAAAATTTGAGAGGAGGTCGAAATCCTTGAGAATGCCGAAAATTGTTAAAATGCTCATCATAGGAATGGCGATTAATATTACAGGATCGAGTTTCTTATGGCCACTTAATACAATATATATGAATGAAGAATTAGGTAAGAGTTTAAGTACAGCTGGTATCGTTTTAATGATTAATGCATTCGGGAGTGTAATCGGGAATTTATTAGGCGGAAGTTTATTCGACAAAATTGGTGGGTTTCGTTCTATTATTTTTGCCTCTATTTTAAATATTTTAAGTTTAATCGGGTTAAACTTTTTAAATGATTGGCCATGGTATCCATTTTGGCTTGTGATACTTGGTTTCGGTGGAGGCGTGATTGTGCCAGCTATTTATGCAATGGCTGCTGCGAGTTGGCCAAACGGTGGACGTACAACATTTAATGCGATTTATCTTGCACAGAACTTAGGTGTTTCTATTGGGGCTGCAGCAGGTGGATTTGTAGCGGACTTTAGCTTTAATTATATTTTTATGGCGAACTTACTACTATATGTCGTGTTTATCATAATAGCATTAAAATATTACAACATAGATTTAGATATTCATTTGAAAAATGATGAAGGCATCACGAGTGCTATGCAAGTTAAAGATAAAAGTAAATTCACTGCACTTATACTTCTATGTGTTATGTTTAGTTTATGTTGGATCGGTTATGTTCAGTGGCAAACAACAATTGCAACTTATACACAGTCAGTTGGAATTTCCTTAAAACAATATAGTTTCCTTTGGACAATAAATGGTGTATTGATATTAGCAGGACAACCTTTAATTGCGCCATTTATCAATAGATTTAAAGAGAAATTGAAATTACAAATGTTTATAGGGCTGACGATTTTTATTTTAAGTTATGTGATTACAAGCTTTGCTGAGCAATTTACAATGTTTGTTGTAGGGATGGTTATTTTAACATTTGGAGAAATGTTTGTATGGCCAGCAGTACCTGCAATCGCAAATAAATTAGCACCTAAAGGCAGAATGGGCGCATATCAAGGTATTGTAAACGCATCTTCAACAGTAGGGAAAGCATTCGGTCCAGTTGTAGGTGGCGTAATAGTTGATATGTTTGATATGAAAATGATGTTTTACAGTATGATATTACTTATTTTAATAGGTTATTACTTCTTATACATTTATGATAGAGGTATTCCAAAGCAAGATACATGATATTAATAAATAAGACTTGCAAAATATATTGAAATTGCATAATATTAGGATGTATATAAGTAAAGTAGCTTTAATGCGAATCTTAAGAGAGTCAGTGGTGCTGTGAACTGATGATATCCATTAAGTGAACTTATGAACGAATTATTATTTATTAAAAGCAATCTTAAACCATATAAATGAAGAGCACTTAATTGTGAATTCTGGGTGGTACCGCGGCATATTTATTCAAGTCGTCCCAACTGTTATGATGGTTGGGATGGCTTTTTTTTATTTTATAGGAGGAACGAACAAATGAATTATAATCATCAACAAATTGAAAAGAAATGGCAAGATTTTTGGGCAGCTAACAAAACATTTAAAGCTAACGATAATCTTGGACAAAAGAAATTCTACGCTTTAGATATGTTTCCATATCCATCTGGCGCTGGTTTACACGTAGGACATCCTGAAGGTTATACAGCTACAGATATCGTCTCAAGATATAAAAGAATGCAAGGTTACAATGTACTTCACCCAATGGGTTGGGATGCATTTGGTTTACCAGCTGAGCAATATGCTATCGATACAGGGAATGACCCTAAAGAATTTACAGCTAAAAATATTGCGACTTTTAAAAGACAAATTCAAGAGCTAGGTTTCTCATATGACTGGGATAGAGAAGTGAATACAACTGACCCAGATTACTATAAATGGACGCAATGGATTTTCATTCAATTATATAATAAAGGATTGGCATATGTTGATGAAGTAGCAGTAAACTGGTGCCCAGCATTAGGTACAGTATTATCTAATGAAGAAATTGTTGATGGTGTTTCAGAACGTGGAGGACATCCAGTTGTTCGTAAACCAATGAGACAATGGGTATTAAAAATTACTGAATATGCAGATCGTTTATTAGAAGATTTAGATGAATTAGATTGGCCTGAATCTATTAAAGATATGCAAAGAAACTGGATTGGTAGATCTGAAGGTGCTGAATTAAAATTCAATATTGATAATACAGATTTATCATTTGAAGTATTTACAACTCGTCCAGATACAATTTATGGTGCAACTTTTGCTGTACTTTCTCCAGAACATCCTTTAGTAGATTTAATTACGACTGAAGATGAAAAAGAAGCAGTTGAAGCATATAAATTAGCAGCATCACGTAAATCTGACTTAGAAAGAACAGATTTAGCAAAAGATAAAAGTGGTGTATTCACTGGTGCATTTACAACAAACCCATTCACTGGTAAAAAAATGCCGATTTGGGTTGCTGATTATGTGTTAATTAGTTATGGAACAGGTGCAGTAATGGCAGTTCCAGCACATGATGAAAGAGATGCTGAGTTTGCAGAGAAATTCAATTTAGATATCATCACAGTATATGATGAAGATGGTAAAATGATTGATTCAGATGTATTAAATGGCTTAACAAAAGAAGAAGCGGTACCTAAAGCGATTGAATTACTTGAAGAAAAAGGTATTGGTCATAAAAAAGTAAGCTATAAATTAAGAGATTGGTTATTTAGTAGACAACGTTATTGGGGTGAACCAATTCCAGTTATTCATTGGGAAGATGGTACAATGACAACAGTTCCTGAAGAAGAACTTCCATTAATCCTACCTGAAACAGATCAAGTTAAACCATCAGGTACAGGAGAATCACCTTTAGCTAATATCGATGAATTCATTAATGTTGTAGATCCTAAGACAGGTATGAAAGGTCGTCGTGAAACGAATACGATGCCACAATGGGCAGGAAGCTGTTGGTATTACTTAAGATATATCGATCCACATAACAATGAACAATTAGCTGATCCTGAAAAACTTAAACACTGGTTACCAGTAGATTTATATATCGGTGGTGTAGAACATGCCGTGCTTCATCTATTATATTCAAGATTCTGGCATAAAGTGTTATACGATATCGGTGTAGTACCAACTAAAGAGCCTTTCCAAAAATTATTTAACCAAGGTATGATTCTTGGTGAAGGTAATGAAAAAATGAGTAAATCAAAAGGTAATGTTGTTAACCCTGATGATATTGTACGTTCTCATGGTGCAGACACATTACGTCTATATGAAATGTTCATGGGTCCTTTAGATGCAGCAATTGCATGGAGTGAAAATGGATTAGACGGTTCACGTCGTTTCTTAGATAGAGTATGGCGTTTATTTGTTACAGAAGAAGGGAACATTACGGATAAGGTCGTTGAAAATGAAACTCCAGACCTAGACAAAGTGTATAACCAAACAGTTAAGAAAGTAACTGAAGACTTCGATACACTAAACTTCAATACTGCAATCAGTCAAATGATGGTATTCATTAATGATTGTTATAAACAAGATCAAATCAATAAAGCATATGCTGAAGGTTTTGTTAAAATGTTATCACCAATTGCGCCACATATTTCTGAAGAATTATGGCAAAAACTTGGTCATAACGATACTTTATCTTATGAAGTATGGCCAACATTTGATGAGTCATTACTAGTAGATAACGAAATAGAAATTGTTATCCAAGTTAACGGTAAACTAAAAGACAAAATTAAAATTTCTAAAGATTTATCGAAAGATGAAATGGAAGCAGTAGCGATGGATAATGAAAAAATCAAAGAAGCGATTGAAGGTAAAACAGTCCGTAAAGTGATTGCAGTTCCACAAAAGTTAGTTAATATCGTAGCAAATTAATCAATTAGGAGTGTTCTAGTGATGAAAGAAATTACAGTAACAGAATTAGCAGAAAAAATTACATCTAATAGCCCAATTAATATAGTTGATGTGAGAGAAGATCATGAAGTAGCTCTAGGTGTAATCCCTGGTGCTAAACATATTCCAATGGGAGAAATTCCAAATGAATTAGATCATTTCTCTAAAGACCAAACATATTATATTGTATGTGCAGGTGGCGTTAGAAGTGCTCGAGTAGTTGATTATTTAAATGACCACGACATTGATGCAGTAAACATAGAAGGCGGCATGAATGAGTGGGGCGACGATGGTTTAGAAAACAAAAGAGTTTAATGAAGAAATAAATAAGGCTGAGACATTTTTTAAATGTCTCAGCCTTAAAATATGTGTGAGTATAATATTGTTTAGAGTTAATAACAGTTATAAGAAGTTCTGTAAATAAGGGTGCCATAAATCACACCTGCCACTATATGCATACTATAGAATTTTAATCATTAAATTGTGCGGCGTTATAGCCTGCTACATATCCAGTGACAAGTGCGCTTGTTATATTATAGCCACCTGTATAACCGTGGATATCTAATACTTCTCCTGAGAAGTAAAGTCCTGCACATATTTTGGATGCCATAGTATTGGGTTCGATTTCTTTTATATTAACACCGCCACCTGTTACGAAAGCTTTATCGAGTGGAAGTGTACCATTTACTGTGAATGTAAATGATTTAAGGTTTTCTACGAATGTTCGAATGGCTTGTTGGGACAGATGATGGTATGTCACGTCTAAATCAATACTTGACTGTTGTAAGATAAAATGTAAATATCTTTCTTGGACAAGTCCTTTTAGTGCATTTTTAATTGCTTTATTTGGTTCGTCTTTTAATTTTTTTACAATTTGTTGTTCTAAGTCATGTGCTTTAATTTCTGGAAAGGCATCTATAGACATTTGTATGTCGGTTTTCTTTTGAGTTTTTTGTTCTTTGTAAACAAATTGAC
Source organism: Mammaliicoccus sp. J-M41 (assembly GCF_022385935.1). Taxonomy (NCBI): domain Bacteria; kingdom Bacillati; phylum Bacillota; class Bacilli; order Caryophanales; family Staphylococcaceae; genus Mammaliicoccus; species Mammaliicoccus sp. J-M41. Next base: position 23,423 of record NZ_JAJNIR010000011.1, read on the forward strand.
TACATCTTAATGCTGCTGGTCCTGAAACGCCAAAATGTGTAAACAACATATCCATTTGATGTGTAATTCTAGGTTTACCATTTTTCTTGAGTACAGATAGTCCAACATCTTGTAAACTTAATCCTTGTAGTGTTTTGTTTTTAATGAATGGTTCACTAGATTTAATTGGTACTTCTGTTGGGAATAGTTCTGTTATGGAATGACCTAAATGCTCAGCAAATTTATACCCGTCTCCTGTCGATCCAGTATGTGGCACACTGCAACCGCCTGATGCGATGATGACAGTCTTTGCAGGGATAAATGTACCATCTTGTAGTGTGACGCCTGTTATTTGTTGATTTTCACTTTCAATAGATGATACTGTAGTTTCTTGGCGTATTTCTACACCATTTTGTTTAATGGAATCAACTAGTGCATCAACAACATCTTGAGCGCGATTTGAAACAGGAAACATTCGTCCGTGATCTTCTTCTTTTAAGTGTACAGATTTAGATTCAAAAAATTGTATAATAGATTCATTGTCGAATGTTGAAAATGGACTATATAAGAATTTTCCATTACCAGGAATGTTTTTTATAATTTCTTCATAAGGTAAGCGGTTGGTAACATTACATCTACCGCCACCAGAAATGCGGAGCTTTCGTCCTAAGCCTTTTTTCTTTTCAAGTAACAAGACGTTTTTACCATTTGAACTTGCACTATATGCGGCCATTAAACCACTAGGTCCAGCACCGATAATTATTGTATGATACATAAGTTACCTCCATAAGTCGATGTAATAATATTTTAACGAATAATGTGTCTTTAAAAAAGTAGTAGAATAGAAATAAACCTGTTATTATTAAATTTAAAAGTAAATTAGATAGGGATGAAATTATGTCAGAAAGTAAAGCGCTAGTAAGGGGAACCTTCCTACTTACTGCAAGTATTTTAATAACAAAAGTAATTGGTATTCTTTATTTAATACCTTTTTACGCTATTATAGGCGATGAAAAAAATCTTGCCCCATTTACATATGCTTATCAACCATACACAATCATGATAACAATAGCAACTGCGGGCGTTCCTTTAGCAGCTGCGAAATATGTATCTAAATATAACGCATTAGGTGCTTATAAAGTAAGTAGAAAATTGTACCGGTCAAGCTTTTTAGTTATGACGGTATCAGGATTTATCGGATTTTTATTACTTTATTTCTTATCACCAACTATTGCTCAATTAACTTTAGCAAATAAAGGTGGTATAGAAGGCGGTTGGGGTATAGAAGATATTACAACTGTTATTAGAACAATAAGTTTTGTAGTATTATTTATTCCATTACTCGCAACATGGAGAGGGATCTTCCAAGGATTTAATTCAATGGGTCCTACAGCTGTATCTGAAGTAACTGAACAAGTAGCACGTATCGCATTTATACTTGGTGGAAGTTATATCGTATTAAATGTCATGGATGGTTCTGTATTAATGGCCAACCAAGTTGCAACATTTGCAGCTGGTATCGGTGCAATTATCGCATTATTGACTTTACTTTATTTTTGGATGAAGAGAAGACATTTAATAAAAGCAGAAGTTCAACAAGATACAAGCGATATTGATGTGTCGTATATCAAAATATATAAAGAAATTATTAAATACAGTATTCCATTTGTAATCGTAAGTTTATGTTTTCCGATTATAAACTTAATCGACCAGTTTACACATAATACTGGGTTAGCAATGGCGGGGGTAGGCAGTGAATTACAAGATATTTATTTCACAATGCTGAGTATGACAACTAATAAAATTGTTATGATTCCGACATCTCTTGCAGCAGGATTCGCAGTGAGTTTAGTACCATTTATTACGAATACTTACAATTCAGGTAGAATTGATGCAATGCATCACCAAATTAGAAAATCATTAGGTGTATTGTTATATTTAACAGTTCCAGCATCACTTGGCATTATGGTATTAGCACAACCATTATATAACGTGTTCTATAGTTATAATCCAATGGGTACAGAAATATTATTCTGGTATGCGCCAGTTAGTATTTTAATCGCATTATTATCTGTAACAGCTTCAATGTTGCAAGGTATTGATAAACAAGCCTTAACAGTATGGATCGTTATCGCGTCATTAGTCATTAAAGCAGTTATAAACTTACCACTTATTATGGTATTCCATACGTTAGGTGCTGTTATTGGTACGGCAATCGCATTATTAGTAGCTGTTATCTTAAATTGTGTAGTTCTATATAAATATGCAGACTTTAAATTTAATATCACAATTTACCATACATTAAGAATTACTTTCTATACTATAATCATGGTATTATTCGTTGAGTTAAGTTACTTTATTGTGTCATTAATCATTGATCCAACATCTAAATTAGGTGCGCTTATCACACTTATTGTAGGAGGATGTGTTGGTGTAATCGTATATGGATATTTAACAATGCGTTCACGTTTAGCAGATGAATTTTTAGGTGATTTAACTGCTAAAATTAGACGCAAAATTAAGTGGGTGTAAATGATGAGATTAGATAAATTTTTAGCAAATTCAGGTATCGGAACAAGAAAAGAAGTTAAAAAGTTTCTAAAGAAAAATCTCGTTACCGTTAATGATGAAATCGTTAAGAAACCTGAAATGCATATTAATCCAGAAGAAGATGTCATAACATTTGATGATATCCCGATAGAATATGAACCAGTTGTCTATTTAATGATGAATAAGCCATCAGGATTCGTTTCAGCAACAGAAGATGATGAACATGAAACAGTCATTGATATTGTTCCAGAATATATGCATTTAGATTTATTCCCGGTAGGGCGTTTAGACAAAGATACAGAAGGTTTATTACTTTTAACAAACGATGGTAAATTCTCGCATCAACTTATGAGTCCGAAACAAAAAGTCGCTAAAAAGTATTATGTTGAAGTATCTGGACACATTTCAGATGATGCAATAGATATTTTTAAAGCAGGCATTGATTTAGGGGACTTTACGTCTTCACCAAGTGAATTAGAAATTGTAGAAAATGGAGAAGAGTCGATAGCTTACGTTACGATTTATGAAGGTAAATTCCACCAAGTTAAGCGAATGTTTCATGCGATAGGTTGTGAAGTGACTTATTTAAAACGTGTTCAAATTGCTGATTTAGAACTTGATGAACGTTTAGAACTTGGTGAGTATAGACATTTGTTAGAAGAAGATTTTAAATTTTTAAATTTATCTGTTTAAAATGTTTAGAAAGATTTCCGCGGGGTAATATAATAACTATTAACTAAATAGAGGTGGATACAAATGGCTAAAAAAGCAGGATTATTTAGAACGTTAGTAGTATTAGGAGGAACTGCAGCAGCAGTTGTCTTATCTAAAAAAGAAAATAGAGATAAATTAAAAAATGAATACGGGAAATATAAAGAAGATCCAGAGAATTACAAAGAAAATGCTAAACAAAAAGCAAACGAACTAAAAGGTAAAGCACAAGACGAGTACTCAAAATATAAAGAAGATCCAACTTCTTATAAAGAGTCAGCTAAAGAAAAAGCGAAAAATGAATTCCAAAAAGCAAAAGAAGATCCAAAAGGTTATGCATCAAATGCTAAATCTCGTCTGAAAAAAGAAGATCAAGATCCAACTGAACAAAGAGAAGCTAAATTTGATGACGAAGGCGGAACTGCTAACAACAATTTAAGAGTTGTTACAGAAGAAGACTTGAAGAAATAATTTTCTTCTTATGTTCAATATTGGCTAAAACTAGGGCAACTTATTTGTCCTAGTTTTTTTGTTAACAACTTTTGTCATGTCGGGAAATAATAAGATTCAAAAAAATAATTTTATATACGACTTTAGTCGTACGTAAAAGGAAATAACTTTCTGTATAAAAATTAAAAATTTATCGGTAATTCTATTTCATATTTACAAAAATATCATGTATTATATAGATAACTATTCAAGTTAAGAAAGAGATGATTTTCGATGTGGAGAGATAAAGTTAAAGAATATGAAGAAGATATTATAAATGATTTAAAGGGGCTATTAAGCATCGAAAGTGTAAGAGATGATGCAGCAAGTACATACGATGCGCCAGTTGGACCAGGTCCAAAAGAAGCGTTAAATTATATGTACAAGTTAGGTGAAAGAGATGGATTTTCTCATGTTGATATAGACAATATTGCAGGTAGAATTGAAGCGGGTAAAGGTGATGATCTATTAGGTATACTTTGCCATGTTGACGTTGTGCCAGCAGGTGCTGGATGGGATTCTAATCCGTTTGAACCTGTAGAAACAGAAGATGCAATTATTGCGAGAGGTACACTTGATGACAAAGGACCAACAATTGCAGCATACTATGCCGTTAAGATACTTGAAGATATGAATGTCGAATGGAAAAAAAGAATACATATTATTGTAGGTACTGACGAAGAATCTGATTGGAAATGTACAGATCGTTATTTTGAAACTGAAGAAATGCCTTCAGTAGGTTTTGCACCAGATGCAGAATTCCCACTAATCCACGGAGAAAAAGGGATTGTAACATTCAACATCGTTCAATCTGGTTATGTGGAAGATAATGATGAGCCTGAAGTAGAATTAAAAGCATTCTTCTCAGGTGAAAGATTCAATATGGTACCTGATACTGCACAAGCTAAATTACTTATCAAAGAACAAATGACAAATGTTGTTCAGAAATTTGAATCATTTTTAAATGAACATGAGATTGAAGGCGAAACAACAATTGATGAAGGATTCTTAAACATCGTTGTTCACGGTAAATCAGCTCATGGTATGGATCCTACATTAGGTGTGAATGCTGGCTTATACCTTATTCAATTCTTAAATGAATTAAATTTAGATAAATACGCGAGCTCATATGTGAAATTTGCAAATGAATACTTAGTTGATTCTCCAAAAGGTGAAAAAATGGGTATGAAATTTGCTACTGAAGAAATGGGTGAAGTGACGACTAATACAGGTATTATGAGTTATACAGATGTAGATGGTGGTCAATTTGGTATTAATTTAAGATATCCAGAAGGCTTTAATTTCGACCAATCAATGTCTCGTTTTTCAGAAGAATTGAAAGAAAAAGGCTTCGACATTGAAATGGATAAACACCAAGTTCCGCATTATGTAGATAAAAACGATCCATTTATTGAAAAACTATTATCAGCATATCGCAATCAAACAGGTGATCAGTCCGAGCCGTATACAATCGGTGGCGGTACATATGCTAGAAACTTAGATAAAGGTGTGGCATTCGGTGCCATGTTTAAAGATTCTGAAGATTTAATGCACCAAAAAAATGAATATATCACGAAAAAACAATTATTTAATGCAACTGCAATTTATTTAGAAGCTATATACAATGTCTGTGTAAAGGGTGATGATGAATGAGTTATATTTATATAAATGATGAGTTTGTTGATGAATCTGAAGGTAAGGTTAGCTATTCTGATAGAGGTTATAACTTTGGTGATGGCATATACGAATACATACGTATATATGATGGCAAAGTATTCACATCTAAAGAGCACTATGAACGATTATTTAGAAGTGCGAAAGAAATTGGACTTAATTTAGACGCGTATTCTGTTGAAGGTTTAACAGAAGTAACAAAAGAATTAGCAGCGAAGAATAATGTTGTAAATGGTGGCGTGTATATTCAAGTGACACGTGGTGTTGCACCTCGAAACCATCCGTTTCCTGATGCGAGTACAAAGCCTGTATTCTCAGCATTCTCTAAAAGCTATGACAGACCATATGACGAATTAGAAAATGGTGTTAAAGCTATTACAGTTGAAGATATCAGATGGTTGAGATGTGATATTAAGAGCTTAAACTTATTAGGTAATGTGTTAGCAAAAGAGAAAGCTACACAAAACGATGCTGCTGAAGCAATCATGCATAGAGGCGAAACAGTTACTGAAGGTAGTTCAAGTAACGTTTATGCAATTAAAGATGGCAAAATTTATACACATCCTGCAAATAATTTAATCCTTAATGGGATTACGAGACGTGTTATAAAAGAATTAGCCGAAGATTTAAATATTCCATTTATTGAAGAATCATTTACATTAGATTTCTTAAATGATGCAGATGAAGTGATTATTTCAAGTACATCTATTGAAGTGATGCCAGTTGTACAAGTAAATGATCAAAAAATAGGTGGCGGAAAAGTCGGACAAATTACGAAGCAATTACAAAATGCATTTAATAATTATATAGAGTCAAAATCATAAAAATTTTTTAGTGTAATTTTAATATCTTAAGTAATTCAAGTGGATACTGAATTTATAAGACTTATTGTATATGAATAGGTTCAAAATACTCGAAAGTTTTCATTTATGAGGTTGAAATCTTAACCGAAAGATAATAAAATTTAAATCAAGCGCACTAAAATTACAAAAATTAAACAAAAATTTTTAAGATTAAAATATGACTCTTGAAAAAGAATATTCTTGAGTCTTTTTCTTTTTCTTTTATTGAAAGTGAGGTGGATAGGTTGGAACATTTTTATCAATTAGGATGGACATTAGACTCAGCAGGTGGTGCATCTGGTGAAGCATATATGGCAGAACAAGATGGCCGCAAGCTCTTCCTAAAACGTAATTCAAGTCCTTTCTTAACAGCATTATCTGCTGAAGGTATCGTGCCAAAATTAGTTTGGACAAAAAGAATCGAAACAGGAGAAGTTGTAACTGCACAACATTGGAAAAATGGTAGAGAGTTAGTCCAAGATGAAATGAATTCTAACCGTGTTGCCAAACTTCTTAAAAAAATACATTCTTCTAAACAATTATTAAATATGCTTAAACGTATGGAAATGAAACCTATGCATCCAGAGATTTTATTTAATAAAATTAACAGCTCATTGTCACGACATGTATTGTCTAACCGTACAGTGAGAAAGGCATTGTTATATCTAGAAGATAACATGCCAACATTAGACAGTAGATTCTATACAGTCATACACGGAGATGTGAATCACAATAATTGGCTTTTATCTGATCAAGATGAACTTTTCTTAGTAGATTGGGAAGGTGCAATGATTGCAGATCCAGCTATTGATATCGGAATGATTTTATATACTTATGTTGATGAGAAAGATTGGTCAGATTGGCTAAGTATGTATGGTATTAACGATACGCATGATTTAAAGAAACGTATGAAGTGGTATACATTGATTCAAGCTATCGCAATGGTAGAGTGGTATGAAGAGAAAAAACGTTATAAAGATATGAATGATTGGTTACACTTCTTAAATGAAGTAATGACAAGAAATGTATTTATATAAGGAGTAACTTTGAATGAGAATGAGAAATAAACCTTGGGCTGACGATTTCTTAAAAGATCATCCCAATATAGTAGATGTAGATCTTAATCATCAATATAAGATGGCTGAATGGTTTGATAAAGATCAACCCATTCATATTGAAGTCGGAACTGGTATGGGTAGATTTATTACTGAGACGGCTAAACAAAATCCTAATATCAATTACGTAGCAATTGAAAAAGATAAAAATGTTATGGTCCGTGTTCTTGAAAAAGTTAAAGAAATGGAATTAAACAATATTAAATTGATTAATCAAGATGCTAAATTATTAACAGAGTATTTTGTTGAAAATGAAGTTTCTAGAATTTATTTGAATTTTTCAGATCCATGGCCAAAGACAAGACATGCTAAAAGAAGATTAACTTTCTCTAGCTTTTTAGAAATTTATCAGCACATTTTGAAAAAAGATGGACAAATACATTTCAAAACAGATAATCAAGGATTATTTGAGTATAGTTTAGAAAGTATGTCTCAATATGGTATGTCATTTGATTATATTAATTTGAATTTACATGAAGATGAGCCTGAAGATAACATCCGTACTGAATACGAAGATAAATTCTCTAGTAGAGGTTTTAGAATCTATCGTATGGAAGCAAGCTTTAAATAAGGAAGTTGGAATCATTATGATTCTAACTTCTTTTTTTATGCCATTTTTAACTAAAGTGTTGTAGCAATCATGAAAGATGTTCATTACTCTAATTAGTGATAAAATAATAATAAATGATTGGAGGGGAATTTCTTGTTAAATATAGGTGATTTTAAATTATATCCATTACAAGGTGGTATTACTCAAATGGATGGTGGTGCAATGTTTGGTGTCGTTCCAAAAGCATTGTGGACTAAAAAATATCCGCCTAATGAACTTAATCAAATACCTCTCGTAACACATCCAATATTCGTTCAAACAGATGAACACAATATTATAATTGATGCTGGGATAGGTAATGGTAAATTAACAGACAAACAAAAAAGAAACTATGGTACAACTTATGAAAGTGATATTAGTAACTCATTAAAGCAATTTAATTTGACCATAGATGATATTGATATTGTATTGATGTCTCATATGCATTTTGATCATGCTTGTGGACTCACAACTGCAGATGGTCAATCAGTATTTAAAAATGCAACAATTTATACATCACAAATTGAATGGAATGAATTGAGAGCCCCAAATATACGAAGTAGTGCTACATATTGGGAACAAAATTATAAAGGTATTGAACATCAAGTTGTAACATTTGTAGATTCGATGGAAATCGTTCCAGGCATTAAAATGATACATACTGGTGGTCATAGCGCTGGTCATAGTGTCATTGAAATTGAAAGTAATGGCATGAAAGGTGTGCATATGGCCGATATCTTGCCTACATTAGCTCACTTAAATCCTTTATGGGTTACAGCCTATGATGATTATCCAATGGATTCTATTAATGCTAAGGAAAGACTTTTACAGAGATATATTAAAGAAGATTATTGGTTCGTGTTCTATCATGATGCCAATTATTTTGCGCTCAAACTTGATGAACAAACGAAGGGAATTAAAGAAGAAATAAGAAGGGATGATTTAATTGAAATATAATTTTGATGAAGTGATTGATAGAAGGGGAACAGCAACAGTAGCATATGATGGACAACGTAAAGTTTATGATTATGAGAACTTAGAACCATTTTGGATAGCCGATATGGATATTAAGACACCTGATTTTATTATTAACCATTTGAAAAACAAATTAGATCAAGCACATTTCGGTTATTTAGTATGGAAGCAAGAAGCATATTTAAATGCGATTAAAAATTGGTACAAAACAAGATTTTCTGTGAATATCCAAACGAATGATATATATTATGTGCCAAGTATTTTATTTACGGTAACTGAAGTTATACGTGAATTTACAAAAGAAGGTGAAGGTGTGTTAATTCATACACCTTCATATAATGCCTTTTTAAATTTAATTGAAGGTAATAAAAGAGTGGCAGTTGAATCACCATTAGTAGCGACAGATAACGGTTATGAGTTGGATAAAGAACAATTTGAAGAAATGGCAGCACGTGATGATGTTAAAGTGTTAGTCCTGTGTAGTCCTCATAATCCAACAGGTAAAGTTTGGACGAAAGAAGAATGTGCATTTATGAAAGATGTTTGTGAAAGACATGATGTCTTTATTGTTTCTGATGAAATTCATATGGATTTTGTGAGAAGTGAAAATGGATTCTATTCAATGACAAATGAAATGACGTTAGATTCTCCAATTCTTGTTGTTACTGGATTAGGTAAAACATTTAACTTAGCGAGTTTAGCAAGTAGTTATATGATTACAAAACATCGCTATTTCACATTACAATTCAATCGTAAATTGGCAACATATTATGGATTGTCAGCTGCAAATACATTGGCTGTTGAAGCAGTTAAAGTAGCCTATAATGAAGCAGGTGAATGGGTAGATCAATTAAATGAGCATATTGAGAAGAATATGACCATCTTAGATGAATTTATTAAAAATGAAATGTCTGATCAGTTATCATTCATTAAGCCTGAATCGACATATTTAGCTTGGATAGACTTTTCTAAAAGTGGTTACGTAGAAAGTGATGTTCAAAAAGCATTGCAATCTGTAGGTAAACTTGCAACAGGCATCGGACATTCATACGAGCTCGGAGAAAGTCACCATTTCAGAATGAATTTAGCTTGTAGTGAAGAAAAATTAAGAAGCGGTTTAGAATCTATTAAAAAATCATTCGACGCACTAGATCACGGTGAAGTTGAATAATATTTCAGTCATAAAATAGAGTCTGAGATTTAAATTAATCACTCAGACTCATCTTTTAAGCTTATTAAATTTCAAATATATCAATGACTTGGCCATTAAAGGCATCGGCTATAAATTCATAGTGTACTTGTTTACCATCATTGTTAACGGTAATACCACCATGCACAACTTTAGTTTCAATGCCGAATTTTTGGTAGGTCTTTGGGATATGTAATATATAAGAGGCTTCAACATTATTAAATTGTGCTTTGACTTGTTTAAGTATTTCTTCACAACTATATGGTTTATATTGCTTAGCATATACGATAGAAGCAACAATACCTAAACCAGTAAAAACGGACAATAATATAATGAAAAAGCGGAACTTATTATTCTGCATGACCATGCCTCCTTCTATTTAATTTAAGTTTAACACAAAGACTGAATGATAGATAAATATTTCAATAAGGAGATTTATAATGACACAAATTAGACAAGAAACACTTAATAGAATGAAAGAATTAACAGAATTACACGCTGTACCTGGTTTTGAAAATGAAGTACGTGAATATTTAAAAGAAAAAATGGCACCATTTGTTGATGAAATTATTGGTGATAATATGGGCAGTATTTATGGTGTGAAAAAATCTAAAAAAGAAAATGCACCTAAAGTATTAGTAGCAGCTCATATGGATGAGATTGGCTTTATGGTTACTGAAATGACAAAAGAGGGTATGTTAAAGTTCACACCACTTGGCGGTGTGTCATCAGACGTATGGCTATCACAAACACTACAGTTAAAAACGCGTGACGGTAAATACTATAACGGCGTAGTTGGCAGTATCCCTAAACATTTTAGAACTGGTAAAGAGTCAGGTGTTTCTATTGAAGATATGCTTTTAGATGTTGGTGCAGAAAGTATTGAGCAATTAAAAGAAATGGGCATTAAAATTGGTGATACAATTGTTCCAAGTACGAATTTTGAACAACTAACAGAGAATAGAATACTCGCTAAAGCATGGGACAATAGATATGGTTGTTTAGTTGGATTAGAATTATTAGAAGCAGTTAAAGATGAAGAGCTTGATGTTGATTTATATGTAGGCGCAAATGTTCAAGAAGAAGTTGGTTTAAGAGGTGCTTCAGCAAGTGTGAATTTAATTAAACCAGATTTAGCATTAGTTGTAGATTGTTCGCCTGCAAATGATATGAAAGGACACGTTGGCTTATCAGGTGCATTAGGAAAAGGTGTATTAATTAGAATTTTAGATCGTACGATGATTTTATCTGAAAGAATGAGAGATTATTTAATTGAAATGGTTGAAGAAAAAGAAATTAATCATCAATACTTCCAATCACCAGGTGGTACAGATGGTGGAGAAATCCATAAAGCTCTAACAGGTATTCCAACTGCGGTAATAGGTGTTTGTGCTAGATATATCCATACAAGTAAAGCTATTTATGACGCAAGAGATTATGAAAGTGCAAAATTATTACTCAATGAAATCGTGTTAAATTTAAGTTCAGAAAAGATTGAATATTTGAAATTTAAATAGTTCAGATTTTAGTAATTGACAGTAGTTGTAATTCGGTCTAAAATATGTTTATTCCGATTTGGATACTAAGAATAGAGGGATGTATATATGAAAAAGGGTATATTTTTAATTATTGCATTAATTGTTGTGTTAGCTGCATGTGGAAACAGCAACGACAAGAAAGAAAGCAGTAAGAAAGATGATAAAACAATTGTAGTTGGTACAGAAGGTACTTATTCTCCATTTAGCTTCCATGATAAAAATGATAAGTTAACTGGATATGATGTAGAAGTAACAAAAGCAGTTGCTAAAGAAATGGGATACAAAGTTAAATTTAAAGAAACACAATGGGATTCAATGTTTGCTGGGTTAGATTCAGGACGTTTTGATATGATTGCTAACCAAGTTGGTATCAACGATGAAAGAAAAGCAAAATATAAATTCTCAGATCCATACACTTATTCAAATGGTGTATTAGTAGTAAATGAGAATAATAAAGACATTAAATCATTCGACGACGTTAAAGGTAAAAAATTAGCACAAACTTTAACATCTAACTATGGTCAACTTGCAAAATCTAAAGGTGCAGATATTACTAAAGTAGACGGCTTCAACCAAGCGATGGATTTATTACAGTCAAATCGTGTTGAAGGTACTTTCAATGATAATGTTTCATATTTAGATTATAAAAAGCAAAAACCTAATGCTAAAATAAAAGCAATTCAAGGTGATGCTGAACAAAGTCAATCTGCATTTACATTTAGTAAAAAAGAAGATGACAAAGTGATTAAAGATTTTAATAAAGGTCTAAAAACTTTAAAAGATAATGGCGAATTAGAAAAAATAAGTAAGAAATGGTTTGGCGCTAATGTTTCAGAGCCTAAATGATGAGCAACTTCATGCATTAAATGCTGCCAAACAAGCATTTCTACCGATGTTAGAGGGTCTAGTTAAATATTCTATTCCTATTACTTTAGTTACTTTTGTGCTTGGTTTAATCTTGGCATTAGCTACTGCATTAATGCGCATATCAAGTAGTAAAGTTCTAAAAGGGATTGCACGTTTTTATGTTTCAATCATTCGTGGTACACCTATGATTGTTCAATTATTCATTATCTTTTACGGAATCCCTGAGATTGGTAGATTGGCAACAGGAAATGCAGACAATCAATTAACTTTGTCACCTGTCATAGCTGCGATAATTGGTCTTTCTCTTAATGTAGGTGCATATGCATCTGAAATTTTAAGAGGTGGAATTATGTCTATTCCTAAAGGTCAAACTGAAGCGGCTTACTCGATTGGTATGAATTATAAACAAACTGTACAAAGAATCATATTACCTCAAGCAATCAGAGTTTCAGTACCTGCATTAGGCAATACATTCTTAAGTTTAATTAAAGATACGTCTTTACTTGGCTTTATTTTAGTAGCAGAAATGTTTAGAAAAGCACAAGAAGTCGCTTCTACAACATATGAATTCTTAACGATTTATTTACTAGTAGCGATATTATATTGGATTGTATGTTTTATCATATCAATCATTCAATCTTACTATGAATCTTATATCGAAAGAGGGTATCGTTCATGATTGAACTTCAAAATATTAAAAAATCATTTAATGATAAAGAAGTCATCAAAGGGATTAATCTTTCAGTAGATAAAGGTGAAGTGATTACTTTAATTGGAAGATCAGGTTCTGGTAAGACAACTTTATTGAGAATGATGAATGCATTGGAAATTCCGACTGAAGGTACTGTAGTTGTTAATGGTGAAACGTACACAGCAGATAATAAGAAGTCACAAATTAAAGTGCGTAAACAATCAGGTATGGTGTTTCAAAATTACAACTTATTTCCACATAAAACAGCAATTGAAAATGTTATGGAAGGTTTAGTTACTGTTAAAAAAGTAAATAAACAAAAAGCATATGACGAAGCACTTCAACTTTTAGAAAAAGTAGGATTAGAAAGTGTTAAAGACCAAAGACCTCATGCTTTATCTGGTGGTCAACAACAACGTGTGGCAATTGCGAGAGCATTGGCAATGAACCCTAAAGTCATGTTGTTTGACGAACCGACATCAGCATTAGACCCAGAGTTAGTGAATGATGTATTAAAAGTTATTAAAGATTTAGCCAATGAAGGTATGACGATGGTCATCGTTACACATGAAATGAGATTTGCTAGAGAAGTTTCTGATAGAATGATATTCATTCATGATGGTTTAATCGGTGAAGAAGGTAAACCGGAAGAAATGTTTACTCAACCGAAGACAGACGCATTGAAGAAATTTCTAAATGTTATAGAAGTATAAAGTTTCAAAATACACATGTTATTATTTAAATTTAAATAATGACATGTGTATTTTTTATTGTATAATCCTTTTAAAGGGAGTGAACAAATGGAACGCGTAAAATCTTTTTTTAATCGAACAATTATAGATGGATTAAGTTATATGGCTTTAGGTTTGTTTAGTACATTAATTGTTGGACTGATTATTGAAACTTTAGGCCAATCATTAAATACATATTTTGATACTTCAATGATGATAGAAATAGGTAAGTTAGCTCAAACTTTAACTGGAGCTGGGGTAGGGGTAGCAGTGAGTTACGGTTTAGGCGCATCACCACTTATTATATTTACAACTGCTGTAACAGGAATGTATGGATATGAACAAGGGGGCGCTGTAGGTAGTTATTTATCTTCAGTATTTGCAAGTGAACTTGGAAGATTATATTCAGGCAAAACTAAAATAGATATTATTTTATCACCGATTTTAACGTTATTTATAGGTGCAGCAATTGCAAAGTTTATAGCACCATTTATCGATGCATTTATGAAAGCATTAGGAAACTGGATACAATTAAGTACGGATCAACAACCTTTATTAATGGGGATATTCGTAAGCCTTATAGTTGGTCTTACACTTAGTAGTCCGATTTCAAGTGCAGCTTTAGCGTTAATGCTTGGCTTAAGTGGAACAGCGGCAGCAGCAGCTACGATAGGTGGTTGTTGTCATATGGTCGGCTTTGCAGTAACAAGCTATAAGGATAATGGTATTTCGGGTGTTATTGCTCATGGTATTGGTACAAGTAAACTTCAAATTCCAAATTATTTAAAGCAACCCTTTATATTAATACCGCCAGTCGTAGCAAGTATTGTCGTAGCACCAATCATGACAGTCTTTTGGCCAATGGAGAATAATGCTGCTGGTGCTGGAATGGGTTCAAGTGGACTTGTGGGGCAAATTATGACGATTAAAACAATGGGTAGTACGACTGAAGTATACTTACAAATTGTATTCTTCCATTTCTTACTACCAGCTGTAATCAGTTTGTTTGTTTATCATTTGTTGAAGAAGTATCATATAATTAAAGATGGTCAACAAACATTAATGATAGGAAGTGCAAAGAAATGAAACAATTAACGTCAATCGAAGAATACAAATCATTGATTAACGAACCAACAATATTTATGTTCACAGCATCTTGGTGTCCGGATTGTCATTTTATAGATCCTGATTTACCTGGACTTGAAGAGAAATATCATCAATATCAATTCGTATCAGTTGATCGTGATGAATTTATTGATTTATGCCAAGAAGTTGATGTTATGGGCATTCCAAGTTTTATCGCTTATAACAACGGTCAAGAACTTGATAGATATGTTGGTAAAGAGAGAAAAACAATTCCACAAATTAGTGCATTTATTGATGGATTAAATAATTAAATTTATATAAAAAAAGCAGGTCGAAAAAAGTTTCTTTTATTTTCGAATTACCTGCTTTTTTATTTTATTTAACTTCATTTAAATATGTTTATCACTGTTACATAACTGCGATTTGTTGTAAACTATATAGAGGTATAAAAATAGGAGTGTTAAGTATGAATGTCTTTCAAATGAGAGATTTATTAAAAGACCGATTGAAAACTTTAGATGCAAATTTTAAGTTTGATAGGGAAAATGAAAGTTTAAGAATTGAACGAACGGATAATCAAAAAGGGCTTTCAGTTAAATTAGCTCCGATTATTGCTAAATATAAAAATAACGGTAATAAAACAATAGACGAAATTGTTTATTACGTCACTGAAACAATAAATGCAATGCAAGATGAATCCAATAAAGAAATTAATAAAATTGAGATCTTGCCTGTCATAAGGTCTACTAGTTTTCATAAAGAAACGAAAGAAGGTACACCTTTTGTCATTGATGAACATACAGCTGAAACAAATATATATTATGCGCTTGATTTAGGAAATACTTATAGACTAATAGATGAGTCTATGCTCAGTGAACTTAATTTAACGAAAGAACAAATTAAAGAGCAAGCGTTATTCAATATTAAAAAGAGAAAAACAACTTACAAGTCTGATGAAGTTCAAGGCAATACATTCTACTTCATAAACACGAATGATGGATATGATGCTTCACGTATTCTCAATCAAACATTCTTAAAAGATGTTTATCAAAATATTGAAGGGGAAATGTTATTAGCTACACCTCATCAAGATGTATTGGTGATTTGTGATATTAAAAATGAAATTGGATATGATATTGTAGCGCAAATGACGATGCAATTCTTCCAAAATGGCTTAGTGCCAATAACATCATTATCATTCTCTTATACACCTGATAAACCTTTAGAACCAATATTTATTTTAGGTAAAAATCACTCTCGTAAGAGAAATCAAGAAGTTATTGAGCGTTTAGAAAAAAATAGAGAAATTTTTAAAAAAATGAAAAATAATCAAAAAAGATTGTAAGGAGTAGGAGAAATGAATTTATTTTATAATAAAAATGGTGTTGGCGACGTATTAATGGTTACTTTAGAACCTTTAACTGAAGGATTAGAATATAATTTTCAAAATGATTTAACAATTATCAAAAGCGAAGATAAAATTGTTGGTTTTAATATATTCAATGCTTCTAAATATGTTCAAATAGAAGGCAATGGCAATATTAAAGTTGAAGAGAAACACATTAATAGTATTCAAGACTTACTAGAGAAAAATAATATTAATTATAAATTAGACGTTGATTTATCTCCTAAGTTTGTAGTAGGATACGTATCTGAAAAATCAAAACATCCTGATGCAGATAAACTATCAGTATGTAAAGTTGATGTTGGTAATGAGACATTACAAATTGTATGTGGCGCTCCAAATATTGATCAAGGACAAAAAGTTGTTGTTGCTAAAGTAGGAGCGGTAATGCCTAGTGGAATGATTATTAAAGATGCAGAATTACGTGGTGTTCCTTCTAGCGGTATGATTTGTTCAATGAAAGAACTTGATTTAGAAGGTGCTCCAAAAGAAAAAGGTATAATGGTACTAGATGATAGTTATACTGTAGGAACACCATTCTTTGAAGACGAAAGGTAGTGAACCTATGAGTTGGTTTGATGATATATTCGGGCAATCGAAAAATGAACAAAAAAATGAAAAGCAAAAAAGCGATCAAGTGTCTTTTGATCATCATCCAGATGACGATTCAACTAATGAAGAAATTTATAGAAGACCTAAAGGCAAATTTAGATTTCCAATACAAATGGAATATGAAGAGCAATCAAATCAAGAGCACCATCAACATGATCATGACACAAGTCAACGAGAAGAGAAATATCATGATAGTAGATTTTATGATGAAAGCTCAGCTTCTTTTCCAACGAATAGAAGAAGACGTAGAAGAAATCGTAATGCAGATTCATATGAACCTGTTAAGAAGTCAAGAAGTTATGACCAGGATGTAACACTTCATTACAGTGCGAAAAGTAAACAATCCTCTCGCTATGACAACAGTAAACGTCATAATGATGACTATCAATTTGAAGAGAGATTGAATGCTTTACATCAACCAAAATTTAAAGCTTCTGAAGTGCCTTCAGCAATATTCGGTATGAGAAAACAAAAAGAAGTTCCCAATAGTGGTTTGAAAGATCATTCAACTAAACCATCAGAAAATGATGCTGAAAAAGAAAATAAACGTAACCAAAGTAGTGAAATCGTTCGAGATGTCCCTACTTATTCAAAGACGGACAATACGATTAACATTGAAAATATTTATGCTTCACAAATTGTTTCTGAAATTAGAAAAGAACGCGAGAAGAAGCTTCAAAAGAAAAAACAATTTGAAAAAGCTTTAAGAGAAAAAAGAGAACAAGAACTTAACAGTCTTGATTCAGAAGAGAAAAAGTCACAAATTAAAAATCAAGACTATTATTTAAAACAACAAGCGTCATTTATTAAAAATGATCCAAAAGATTATCAAGACGTGGAAGATGAACAAGAAGACTTACACGATGAATTACAAAATGACATACATCAAGATGAAACAAGCGACTTACAAGAAGAGAAGGCTAATTCTAATGCGTTACAACCAGATGTCAATGATTTAACTACATATGAATTTAAAGAGATAGACTTGGATTTTGATGATACAGAAGATGACATTCAGCAAGACAATTTTGATGAAATTGTTGAAGAAGTAGATGCTGAACAAGAAGAAGTCAACTCAAATCACGATTCAAATGAAGCGGAAACTTCAGAATTTGAAGAAGTAGAATCAGACAATGAAGTAGAAGAAATTCATAATGCTGAAGATAGTACTGAAGCTGAAGCAATACAGCATTTTGAAGAAGATAAAGATGATTCTAATGAAGCTGTTATCGAACCTTCAGAAATAATCGATACGCATGATTCTCTCGAAGAAGACAATGATGCCTCAATTACACAATCAGAACAATTTGTCGAAGATGATATTTATTTTGAAGAAGTAGAAGATTCTGATTCTGAAGTTGAAGAAATAGATACAATCGATAATGCTGAAGATGTACTAACATTTGACGAAACTGAAGAAGATCAAGAAGAAAGCTTATTCGAGTCTGATCATGTTGATGTGGAAAGTGATACTGAAACAGAAGAAGCGGATAATGTTATTTCTGAAGAAGAAGAAACAAATAACGATCCTATAGAAGTAGAGGACACGGTTCAACAACCTGAAGAACCTAAAGAGACAACTTCTCACGAACCAATCTTGAAGCCTAAGCCTGTTAGAAAGTCTTCACCATTTAACGTGATGATGACGCCATCAGATAAGCGTAAACATCAAGCATTTAAGAATTCATCAAATATCAACAAGACACAAACATCAAACATACAAGAAACAAGAAGTGAAACTCAAAATGAACAACATGAGTCTAACCAAGCTGTTAAACGTAAAGGACCATCTTATGTACTTCCACCAGTATCTATATTAGATGATGTTGTAGAGGAAGAAGATAATAGTGAATGGTTAGAGGAAAAGAAAAAAGAACTAGATGAAGCTTTTTATCATTTTAATGTGCCTGCACATGTAGTAAATATGATACAAGGGCCAACTGTAACGAGATTTGAATTATCTGTTGAAAAAGGTGTTAAAGTATCTAGAATTACTGCTTTACAAGATGACATTAAAATGGCTTTAGCAGCTAAAGATATCCGTATTGAAGCACCTATTCCGGGTACAAGTTTAGTAGGTATAGAAGTGCCTAATCAAAGTCCTAAAAAGATTCCGTTAGGCCAAATGATTACGTCTAAACCTTTCCAACAAGCAGAAAGTAAACTGACTGTAGCAATGGGCTTTAAAATAAATAATGAGCCGCTACTAATGGATATTGCAAAGACTCCTCATGCGCTCATTGCCGGTGCAACAGGTTCTGGTAAGTCAGTATGTATTAATGCTATTTTAACAAGTTTACTTTATAAAAATCATCCAGATGAGCTGAAACTATTACTGATTGATCCTAAAATGGTAGAGCTTGCACCGTATAATAATTTACCGCATTTAGTTGCGCCAGTTATTACTGATGTTAAAGCGGCAACGGCTAGTTTAAAGTGGGCTGTTGAAGAGATGGAACGTAGATATAAACGTTTTGCAGAATTACATGTTAGAAATATTACTGCATTTAATAAGAAAGCAAATTACGAGCAAAGAATGGCAAAAATCATTATAGTTATAGATGAGTTAGCTGATTTAATGATGATGTCACCTCAAGAAGTTGAACAATCTATTGCTAGAATTGCACAAAAAGCTAGAGCATGTGGTATACATATGATTCTTGCTACACAACGACCATCCGTCAATGTGATTACAGGTTTAATTAAAGCAAACGTACCAACAAGAATATCATTCATGGTATCGTCTTCTATTGACTCTAGAACAATTCTTGATGTTGGTGGAGCAGAGAAATTACTAGGTAATGGTGATATGTTATATCTTGGTAACGGTAAGAATAAACCGATAAGAGTTCAAGGTGCATTTGTATCAGATGATGAAATTGATGAAACAGTAGAAAATGTAAGTAGTCAAATGAAACCAAATTATCTATTCAAAGAAGAAACATTGTTGAAAAAGGTAAATGAACAACCTGCTGATGCACTGTTTGATGAAGTTTGTGAATTTATGTTAAACGAAGGTCATATTTCAACTTCACTTATACAAAGACATTTCCAAATTGGATATAATAGAGCAGCTAGAATGATTGATAACCTTGAAGAGAGAGGTTATATATCTGGACCTAACGGCTCTAAACCAAGAGATGTACTCATTACTAAAGATATGATAGAAGAAAGAGAAACTAACATTTAAGAAATAGAAGGAGTGACATGAAATGACATTATTTCATTTTGTCGGCATAAAAGGTGCAGGTATGAGTTCACTTGCACAAATCATGCACGACATGGGACATAAAGTACAAGGTTCTGATATAGAGAATACAGTATTTACTGAAATAGCATTAAAAAATAAAGGCATTAAAATACTACCATTTGATGTTGAAAATATTAAAGAAGGCATGACTGTTATAGCAGGTAATGCCTTTCCAGATACACACCCTGAAATAGCTAAAGCATACGAAATGGGACTTGAAGTGAAAAGATATCATATTTTCCTAGGCGAATTTATGTCTCAATATACGTCAGTGGCTGTTACAGGTGCACACGGTAAAACATCGACAACTGGATTATTATCACATGTGATGAATGGTGATCAAAAGACGTCATTCTTAATAGGTGATGGAACAGGTATGGGATTACCTGATAGCTCATACTTTGCTTTTGAAGCTTGTGAATATAGAAGACACTTCTTAAGTTATTATCCAGATTATGCGATTATGACAAATATTGATTTTGATCATCCGGACTATTTTAAAGATTTACAAGACGTAACAAATGCATTCCAAGAAATGGCTAGTAATGTTAAAAAAGCAATCGTTGCTTGGGGACATGATGCTGAGCTTAGAAAAATTAAAGCTGATGTTCCAATTTACTTTTACGGGTTTGAGCATGACAACGATGTCTATGCTGACAATGTTCAAACGTCTTCTAAAGGTACAACATTTGATGTTTACTTCAAATCTAAAAACGAACTCATAGGTACATTTACAACACCTATGTATGGTGATCACCATGTTCTAAATGCATTAGCAGTTATTGCAATTTGTCATTTAGAAAAACTTGATATTGAAAATATTAAAGAAGCATTATTGACATTTGGTGGTGTAAAAAGAAGATTTAGTGAAAGTTTTTACGACAATCAAATCTTAATCGATGACTATGCACACCATCCGAGAGAAATTAATGCTACAATTGAATCAGCTAGAAAAAAATATCCTGAAAACGAAGTGGTTGCAGTATTTCAACCTCACACATTTTCAAGAACAGAAACTTTCTTAAACGAATTTGCTGAAAGTTTAAACCTTGCTGATAAAGTATACTTATGTGACATCTTTGGTTCTATTCGAGAACAACAAGGTGAGCTGACAATACATGATTTAAAAGCATTAATTCCTAATGCGGATTTAATAAGCGAAGAATCAGTTTCTCAGCTACAAAAGCATGATAATGGTGTTATACTATTTATGGGTGCTGGGGATATTCAAAAAGTTCAAAAAGCCTATGTTTCTTCACTGTCACATTAAATATAATATGTTTATACTTTAATAGTGAGGGTATTAAATATTAGTAAATCGAATAAAGATTAGTTTTATAATTATTAGGAGGCGTTCAGTATGGATTGGATTTTACCAATAGCAGGCATAATTGCTGCGGTTGCATTTTTAATTATTTGTGTTGTTTTAGCACTATTTTTAATGCAATTATTAAAAACAGTTAAAGGAATTAATGAAACTTTAGATGGCATTCAAGGCCAAATACAAGGTATCACACGTGAATCTACTGATTTACTTCATAAAGCAAATCGTTTAACTGAAGATATTCAAGATAAATCATTACGCTTAAACTCAGTAGTAGATGCAGTTAAAGGTGTTGGAGATTCTGTACAAACACTTAATAATTCAGTTGATAGAGTTACAAATTCTATTACTCACAATATCTCACAAAATGAAGATAAGATTTCTCAAGTTATTCAATGGTCAAATGTTGCAATGGAAGTTGCAGATAAATGGCAATTAAGAAGAGATCGTAGAAGTAACGTATCATACAAAAATAATGTAAATGCTTCTAAAGATTTTGAAGCGCAAGTGCCGAAAGACTACAATGAAACAACAACATCAGGTGACAACCTAGATGAAGATAAAATTGGTGCAGGCTTGAAAAAATAACGTGCATGGAAGCAAATAACTATCTTTTCAGGCTGAGGCATTTAAACATGTCACAGCCTGATTTCTTTAATAAAATTAGGGGGAAAATATAATGGAAAACAAATACAATAGAGATTTATATACACATGGATTAGAAACATATGAAGCTGAATATGAAAAAAATACAAACGGTAGAGATTTTGTATTTGGAGTAGTATTAGGTACAGTAGTAGGCGGAATTGTTGGTTTATTACTAGCTCCTAAATCAGGGAAAGAATTACAAGATGATTTAAGTGAGAAATCAAACAAAATTATCGATGACGTTAAAACTAAAACTGATGACTTAAAAGTTCAAGCTCAATCTAAAGCTGAAGAAATCAAAACACAAGCTGAAGAAAAGAAAGAAGAAGTTAAAACTAAAGTTGAAGATAAAAAAGCACAAGCTAGTGAAAAAGCAGAAGAAGTGAAAGCTAAAGCTGCTGATAAGAAAGAAGAAGCTAGTCAAAAAGCGGAAGAAGTAAAAGCTAAAGCTGCTGACAAAAAAGAAGAAGTTAAAACAAAAGCTTCAGAAAAGAAAACAGAAACTAAGAAAAAAGCAGAAGAAGTAAAATCTAAACAAGCTGAAAAGAAAGCTAACAAAGGCGTTGTAACAGCTGACGATGTAGGCGACGAAGAATTAAAAGCACAAAAAGGTGCGATTAAATCTGAAGTAGAAAATGAAGACTTAAAAGGTCCTAAAACAGTTGTAGAGAAAAAAACTTTCGATAAAAAATAATAAATAAGTGATGTATAACGCATATTATTTGTACTACCGAAAAGTCATAACATAACTTTTCGGTAGTTTTTTATATTGTAATGAACACCATTATAAATTAAAATATACTTTATTAGTCTGATTAGTAATAAATTTTAATATTTTTGAGATGTTGGGGTTGAATCAGAGCATTTTAATTGTTATACTAACATCTAATTACTTATATATTTTATCGCTTTAAAGTATGTGAGTTAAATTGTTTACATGAGGTGAAAAGGATGTCAAATGAATTAGAGAATTTAAGAAAAAGAATTGAAGGTATTAATGATGAAATTTTAGCTTTATTACAAGAACGTGGTACTTTAGCTAAAAAAATTGGTGAAGAAAAACGTAAACAAGGTACTCAAGTATATGATCCACAACGTGAAAAAGAAATGTTAAATCATTTAATTGATAATAACCAAGGACCATATAACGACAATACTATTAAGCAATTATTTAAAGAGATCTTTAAAGCTTCTACTGACTTACAAAAATCTGAAAATGAAAAACATTTATATGTTTCTCGTAAATTAAAACCAGAAGATACTATTGTACAATTCGACAATGGTGCAATCATTGGTAATAATAAAAAATCATTCGTATTCGGTCCATGTTCTGTAGAATCACAAGAACAAGTTGATGCAGTTGCGAAAGATTTAGCTGATAGAGGCGAAAAATTCATTAGAGGTGGCGCATTTAAACCACGTACTTCTCCTTATGACTTCCAAGGTTTAGGTGAAGAAGGATTAAAAATTCTTAAAAATACTAAAGATAAATACGGTTTAAATATCGTAAGTGAAATTGTAAATCCTGCACACTTTGAAATGGCTGATGAATACTTAGATGTATTCCAAATTGGTGCAAGAAACATGCAAAACTTTGAGTTATTAAAAGAAGCAGGTAAAACAAATAAACCTATCTTATTAAAACGTGGTCTTTCTGCAACTATCGAAGAATTCATCTACGCTGCAGAATACATTCACTCACAAGGTAACAATAACATTATCTTATGTGAACGTGGTATTAGAACATATGAAAAAGCTACAAGAAACACATTAGATATTTCAGCAGTTCCAATTTTAAAACAAGGTACACATCTTCCAGTTATGGTAGACGTTACGCATAGTACTGGACGTAAAGATATTATGTTACCATGTGCTAAAGCTGCATTAGCAGTTGGAGCTGACGGTGTAATGGCAGAAGTACATCCTGATCCATCAGTAGCATTAAGTGATGCTGGTCAACAAATGGACTTAAACGAATTTGATGCATTCTACAAAGAAATCGTTGAAGCTGCTAAATTATACGAAAAATAATATTCATATACATTAACTGGCGAAAAGTTATCATAACTTTTCGCCAGTTTTTTATGTTGTAAATTAACATATGTTCGTTTGTTTTCTGAAAAACTATTTACAATTTACACAAAAACCAAAAATATTAGAGCAATTGTATCGACAACACCTCTATAATCTTTTATAATTGGTAATTGTGAGTTCGCTTTCATATACTTTGAAAACATTATGAAAACGTGCTAGAATAAAGTAGAAAACGTTTTCAAGATAGGAGGATATTATGACTGTAACAATATATGATGTTGCAAGAGAAGCAAAAGTATCAATGGCAACAGTTTCACGTGTCGTGAATGGTAACCAAAATGTTAAACCTTCAACACGTGATAAAGTAAATGAAGTCATTAAAAGATTAAATTATAGACCTAATGCTGTAGCTAGAGGTTTAGCAAGTAAGAAAACAACAACTGTTGGGGTAATTATTCCTGACATTTCTAATGTTTATTATTCTGAATTAGCTCGTGGATTAGAAGATATTGCCACTATGTATAAATATCATACAATCATTTCAAATTCTGATAATGATAGTGAAAAAGAACAAGAGATATTTAATAATTTATTAAGTAAACAAGTTGACGGTATCATTTTCTTAGGTGGTACTTTAACAGATGAAACAGTAGACCTTATTGATAAATCATCAGTACCAGTAGTCGTATCAGGTACGAATGACAAAGATTCTAAACTTGCTTCAGTTAACATTAACTATACAGAAGCTAGTAAAGAAATTGCTGAATCATTGATCAAGAAAGGTGCTAAGAAATTTGCATTTGTAGGTGGAGGATATTCAGAAAAAGCACAGGATGATGCTTTTAAAGGATTAGAACTTGCACTTCAAGAAGCTGGCCTTGAAATCGAAGACAATGCTAAATTTGTTGGTAATGAAACATATAAAGATGGTAGCCGTGCTTATGAGGCTGTTTCTCAAGATAAGCCGGATGTTATTTTATGTATTAGTGATGAACAAGCAATTGGTATTGTACACGCAGCACAAGATGCAGGCGTTAATGTACCAAATGATTTACAAGTTGTAAGTTTCAATAATACAAGATTAGTTCATATGGTTAGACCTCAATTATCAAGTGTGACACAACCATTATATGATATTGGTGCAGTTGGTATGAGATTATTAACTAAATATATGAATGACGAACAAATTGATGAACCGAATGTGATTTTACCTTATAGAGTTGAATATAGAGGTACAACTAAATAATAGTAAAAAGAAGACTGAAACATATCAATTGTGTCAGTCTTCTTTTTTAATATTTAATTAAACCAGTCTAATATTCTTAATTTAGTATTATTATTTTTTTCAGTTATTTCTGTTCTTCTTGGTATTTCAGTATAGTCTTCTTTTTCATCTACCCAAGTTGAAGGTAGTGGTAATGGTGCGTGTGGTTGGTATTTTTGTAACCATGAATCTGGTAGTGAGCCTTCAGGTGTTTGTAGGTCATTTAATGCAAACCATACATGTGACCACGCTCTAGGTACAACGCGCCATATATTATATCCACCGCCACCAATCATAATGATTTTGCCATCACAATATTTGTCTGCTAAACCTTTAACGATATAAGGTATTTTATACAATGTATCAAGTGTACAGCTCAAATGTGTGAGTGGATCTAAGTAATGTATATCAACACCATTTACACTCAGTATGACATCTGGTTTATATGCTTTACAAACGGCTTCTACTGTATCTTTAAAGACGTCTATGTATGAATCGTCTTCTGTATAAGCATCTAATGGCACATTGACAGTCGTTCCAAATCCTTTACCATCACCGCGTTCTGTTAAGGCGCCAGTGCCTGGAAATAAGTATCGACCTGTTTCATGTATAGAATAGTTCATGACATCTTCATTTGTATAAAATGACCATTGTACGCCATCGCCATGATGAGCGTCTGTATCGATATATAAGATGCGTTGATTATACTTTGATTGCATGTATTGGATGGCAACTGCACTGTCATTATATATACAAAATCCGCTCGCTTTTCCTTTGAAGCCATGATGTAAGCCACCACCAAGATGGCATGCTCTTGTTGCTTCTCCAGTCATAACGGCATCTACTGCACTTAAAGTCCCACCAACAACACGTGCACTATTTTCATGCATATTTACAAATTGTGGCGTGTCTTCAGAATTTAATCCGTATTTATCATATTCTTCTAATGGTAATTCACCATTGCCAGCTTTTTTAATAGCTTCTATATAATTTGGTTCATGTACGAGTTGAAGTTCTTCATCAGTCGCTACCCGAGGTGGAATAATATGTGCTTCTGTTAATACACCTAAATCAAAGAGTAAATCAGTTGTTAATTTAAGTCTCATTTGATTGAAAGGGTGACTATCTGAAAAACGATATTTCAATAAATCTTCAGAATATACATATTTAGCATTAGTCATTTTTTATACCAAACGGATAGATGACATGGTAATCTTGTTCTTCTAATAATTTGTATATCTTCTCTGGATTCATTGATTTCACTCGTAACATCAGGTATCTCTTGCTAATATCTTGTTGATCTGCATATGCTAGAACGTTTAAAATATCAATATTTTGTTCTTTAAATATTCTTGTAATATCATGCAGTGCGCCAACTTTATCATCAATATGTACTTCAATAATAGAACCGGGCATAGTCACACCAGTAAGTTCTAAAAATGTATTGAGCATGTCTTTTTGGGTTACGATACCAATTACTTTATTATCTCGAATAACTGGAATTGACCCGATAGACATTTCATAAAAATCTAGTGCAATATCTTCTACAAAATCAAGTGGATGACAACGTATCACATTACGTCTCATTATTTTTGAAACAGACAATGACAAACTTTTGTTAGGCTCGTCATCAGATAATATGCTTGGCAGAGCCATTTTTATATCCCTATCAGAAATAATACCGAGTAAATGATCTTCTTCATCAACAATCGGTAAATGTCTAATTTCTTTTTGTGTCATTAATACTAAAGCATCTTCAATAGATTTATCACTTTGTATTGTCGTACAAGGTGATGTCATAATTTTTTCAACTAACATAAATTTAAACCCCCTCTAAAAGAAAAATCTATTCATAAATCTGAGCTTATCAAATGCTTCCATTTGTTCTTGTTGAATATTTTGTCCAATCCTTGCCATTAAGCTATTTGCTGGATGACTAATAATTTCAGGGTCGTCTGTTGCAAACACTTCTAATCCACCTTCAGCCATCATTTTATTCATGATTTTCTGATATTGATAAACATCTAAACCACTGTTTTTAAGGTCCCAATGCCAATAATATTCAGTTGTAATGACGATGAAATCTTCCATTTCAGGTGCTTTCATAGCAAGTTGAAGCATTTTTTTACCTAGACCATATTTACGATAATCTAATGACAATTCAATAGCACCTAATTCTAGAATATACGGTAAATTACCATCAGACCATCTCTCTAATGGGTCAGGGTATAAGTATGTCGTATAACCAATAATATGTTGATCAATACGTGCAATAATTATTCTTCCTTCAGGTAATTCTGCAATTTCAATAATGGCTTCAAATTGTTCTTTAGATACTCTAAAACTATTGAGTCCTTCATCAAAAGTCATATTTCGTAATTCATCTGGATGTACAGGTCCTTCAACGATAATGTCTGTGTCTTTATCATAGGGGACAGTTTCAGATATAAAAGTCTTCTTGAATTCCAATGTTGTACCTCCTTTCATTAAGTATGATATTCTATATTTGTAATATGTATTTTGAATAATCAAATTTTTTTGAAAAGTATCATCTATTTATATTATAATGTAAATAGGCTTTATTGAAAACGATTACATTCATAAAAGGGGAGATTTAAATGAAAGTCGAAGTATACGAAGCATTAAATGATTCTTATAACCTTGCTGATTATGATGAAACAGTAAAAAATCATAATTGGAAAGATATCGAAAAGAATTTCAGTTGGAGTGAAACTGGAAAAATAAATATGGCTTACGAATGTATAGATCGTCATGTAGATAATGGTAAAGGGGACAAAATTGCACTTCATTATAAAGATAGCAATAGACAAGATAGTTATACATTTAAAGAATTACAAATCGCGAGTAATAAAGCTGCAAATGTCTTGAAAAATGAAGCGAATGTACAAAAAGGTGATAGAGTATTTATATTTATGCCGAGAACACCTGAATTATATTTCTCTTTATTAGGTACTTTGAAGATTGGGGCTATTGTAGGTCCATTATTCGAAGCCTTTATGGAAAAAGCAGTTAAAGACAGATTAGAAAATAGTGAAGCTAAAGTTATCATTACAACGAACGATTTAGTTGGTAGAATTCCGAAAGATGAATTACCAAACCTTGAACATATTGTCGTTGTAGATGACGAAGTAAGTGATGAATATATTGATTTCAATCAATCATTTGAGCAAGCAAGTGAAGAATTTGATATTGAATGGTTAGATAGAGAAGATGGTTTGATCTTACATTATACATCAGGTTCTACAGGACAACCTAAAGGTGTATTACATGTTCAAGAGGCTATGATTGTACATTATATATCTGGTAAATATGTATTAGACTTTAAAGAAGATGACGTTTATTGGTGTACAGCTGACCCAGGTTGGGTAACTGGCACATCATACGGTATCTTTAGTCCATGGTTAAATGGTGTTACAAACTGTATCGTCGGTGGAAGATTCTCACCAGAAGGCTGGTATGACTTTATTCAAACATATGGCGTAACGATTTGGTATACTGCGCCAACTGCACTACGTATGTTAATGGGTGCTGGCGATGATGTTGTTAGTAAATATGATCTTTCATCATTAAGACATGTGCTTTCAGTAGGTGAACCGTTAAACCCTGAAGTTATTAAATGGGCACATAACGTATTTAATCATAGAGTACATGATACATGGTGGATGACTGAAACAGGTGGACATATGATTGTAAACTATCCATCTATGGATATACGTGCTGGTTCAATGGGTAAACCTTTACCAGGTATTGAAGCAGCAATTGTAGATGATCAAGGTAATGAATTACCACCGAATAGAATGGGTAACTTAGCCCTTAAAAAAGGTTGGCCATCAATGATGAGAACAATTTGGAATAATCAGCCTAAATATGATTCTTACTTTATCAATGATGAATGGTATGTTTCAGGAGATTCTGCATATAAAGATGAAGATGGTTATTACTGGTTCCAAGGTAGAGTTGATGATGTCATCATGACTGCTGGTGAACGTGTAGGTCCATTTGAAGTTGAATCTAAACTCGTTGAACATCCAGCTGTTGCTGAAGCGGGTGTTATCGGTAAACCTGACCCAGTAAGAGGTGAAATTATTAAAGCTTTTATTGCTTTAAGAGATGGCTATGAAGAATCAGACGAACTTAAAGAAGAAATTAGAAAGTTTGTTAAAGAAGGATTAGCTGGACATGCAGCACCTCGTGAAATTGAATTTAAAGATAAATTACCGAAGACACGTTCAGGTAAAATTATGAGACGTGTACTTAAAGCTTGGGAATTAGATTTACCAGCAGGTGACTTATCTACGCTTGAAGATTAAATTAAATAAAGTTCACGTCATATAATTGGCGTGATCTTTTTTACGGGAAATTTGAATAAAAGTAGCTTACATATCGACTTTTATGAGTGAATTGTATATCCTAATAGTGTTAGGATATGTCATTTAATATTTAATTTGTAATATAAATTTAAGGAGTGAACGATGTTGAGTCATTTATCAGATTTAGAAATTGCAAAACAAAGTACTTTAAGACCAATTAGTGAAATAGCTGAGAAGGTGGGGATTTCTCATGAAGCTTTGGAACCTTATGGTCACTATAAAGGAAAAGTTGATATTACAAAGCTAAATGATCTAGAGGAAAAAGGTAAAGTTGTACTTGTAACAGCTTTAAGTCCAACTCCAGCTGGTGAAGGTAAATCAACGGTAACGGTTGGATTAGCAGATGCCTTTAATCAACTTAATCAAAATGTAATGGTCGCATTAAGAGAGCCATCACTTGGACCTGTATTTGGTATGAAAGGCGGCGCAACAGGTGGTGGTTATGCACAAGTTTTACCAATGGAAGAAATCAATTTACATTTTAATGGTGACTTACACGCGATAACGACTGCAAACAATGCGTTGTCAGCATTTATCGATAATCACATCTATCAAGGTAACGAACTTAATATTGATTCTAGACGTGTTGAATGGAAACGTGTACTTGATATGAATGATAGAGAGTTACGTCAAGTTGTAGTTGGTTTAGGTGGTCCAACAAGAGGTGTACCAAGAGAAGATGGTTTTGATATCACAGTTGCATCTGAAATAATGGCTATATTCTGTTTATCAAACGGCATTAAAGATCTAAAAGAAAATCTAGCTAATATTACTATTGGCTATAATGTCGATAAACAACCCGTAACGGTTCGTGATTTAAAAGTAGAAGGTGCTTTAACGCTTATTTTAAAAGACGCGCTAAAACCTAATATCGTACAAACGATAGAAGGCACGCCTGCATTAGTACATGGTGGACCTTTTGCGAATATTGCGCATGGATGTAATTCAATTATTGCAACGAATACTGCTAGAAAGTTAGCGGATATAGTTGTAACAGAAAGTGGATTTGGTTCAGATTTAGGTGCCGAGAAGTTTTTAAATATCAAAACACGTAAAGCTGGATTTGATCCAAGTGCAGTTGTTATAGTCGCAACTATTCGTGCGTTAAAAATGCATGGCGGTGTAGCAAAAACAGATCTAAAAGAAGAGAATGTTCAAGCTGTTCAACAAGGTATCGTAAACTTAGAAAGACACGTCAATAACATTAAACAGTTTGGCGTTGAGCCTGTTGTAGCAATTAATGCGTTTATTCACGATACAGATGATGAAGTACAAGTTGTCTTAGATTGGTGTAAAGAAAATAACGTAAAAGTAGCTTTAACAAAAGTTTGGGAAAAAGGTGGAGCAGGTGGCGTCGAACTTGCTAAAGAAGTATTAAAAGTATTAGAAACACCACAATCATTTAAACATCTTTATGACTTGGACTTATCTATAGAAGAAAAAATAGAAACTATTGTTCAGAAAGTATACGGCGGAAGATCTGTTAAATTCAGTGACAAAGCCTTAAAACAATTGAAGACAATTAAAGAAAACGGGTGGGATAAATACCCAGTATGTATGGCAAAAACACAATATTCATTTACAGACGATCCAAAAGAACTTGGTGCACCAGTAGACTTTGATATAACAATTAGAGAATTATCACCAAGAACTGGCGCAGGATTTATCGTAGCATTAACAGGGGACATCATGACAATGCCAGGTTTACCAAAGAAACCAGCAGCATTAAATATGGATGTTAACGAAGACGGTTCTGCAGTAGGATTATTCTAAATAGAATATAATTCAACAAAAAATAACACCTCATTTTCACTGAAAATGAGGTGTTATTTATTTTGAACTAGAAAGTTTATCTAATTATTGCCACTTGGTGGTGCGGTGCTTGTACCACTGGATGGCTTGCTATTGCTGTTTGAACTACTATTATTACTGCTTGATTTATATGACCAAGCTTCTTTAGAATTTTTAGATACACGTTCTTTTGGTTTAACTTTTGATGATGTGTTTGTATCAATTGCTTGTCCTAGTCGTTTTAATACATAGTCAGAATTAATATCTTTATTCGAAGTATCGACTTTGTCAGATATTAATGTAGAAGATTTAGATTCACCACTGCTACAGCTTCCTGTAGAATTTGTGTATTGGCAAATTGTGTCTTCTTTAACTGTGCTAGGTCTAGAGAATTCACTATCGTATCCTAATTTTTCTCTATCTGTAGAAGATAATGCATTAACCATATCTCTCCACATAAATAATTGATAATGACTGTCTTCATCAAATGTTATTGGTTGGTCATAACCCATCCAAATACCTAGTGTAACTTTTGGTGTATAGCCTACAAACAAGCTATCTTTAGCATCTTGTGATGTACCCGTTTTACCAGCCCAGTTACCGTCAAATGAATTCTTAATTTGGTAACCTGAACCGTCATCAAGAACACCTTCTAAAATACTTGTTGTTAAATATGTTGTTGATTCACTAAAGATACGTTTAGGATCTTTTTTGTGTTGATAAATCACTTCACCATCTCGTGATTTAATAGATTCAATCATATAACTTTCATTATATTCACCTTTATTAGCTAAAGTACTGTAACCATTCACATCTTGTTCTAATGTGAAGTCTGCTGTACCAAGTGTTAAGGCTAAACCATCTTGGATATCTTTAGGTACGGTCATACCCATTTTATTTAAGTTTTCCCATGGTTTGTAATCTTGAACATTACTATACAATCTTAAAGTACTTAAGTTTAAAGAGTTTCTTAATGCATAATCTGCTGTTACCGGACCAAATTCTCTTCTATCGTAGTTATCAGGAGAATAACCTTGGAAGTCGAATTTTTTATCCAGTAGGGCAGTGTTTGGTGTGATTAATCCATTTTCAAATGCTGGTGCATATGTGAGTAATGGTTTCATTGTTGAACCTGGTGAACGTTTAGCACTTGTTGCGTGATTGATTTGTGATTTTTCGTAATCTCTACCACCAACGAACGCTAGAATTTTACCAGATTGATTTTCTTTTAATAATGCACCGACTTCATGTTGGAACTCTTTAGAAGCTTTTTTACCTTCACTGTTTGTATAACTTGCTTCTCTATCCCAAGAGTAGCTACCAGAATTATCTTTAACTTCTTGAAGTTTATCGTACATATCTTTTTCAATCGTTGTATCTACACGGTAACCTTCAGTTCGCATAGCTTGATTAGCTTTTTCAGTATATTTCGTCATAAGAACTGGCGTTTGATCAAGTTCTTTCTTAGAAATATTATCTTCTTTAGCTAAATGATATTTAAGGATATCAACAGTACGTTTTTCAACTTCTTCCGTTAAGAATGGATATTTCTGATTAGGTTCTTCAACTTTATCAACAAATGATTTCTTGATGTCGAATTTTAATGCTTCATCGTATTCTTTTTTCGTAATTTTTTCTTCTTGGTACATTCTTTTCAGAACATAGTGTTGACGATTGATGCCGTATTTCAAGGATTCATCATCTTTCAAATCACCATTCGGTAAGAAAGGTGTGTATGTGTAAGGATTCTGTGGTAATCCAGCAAGATACGCAGATTGTGCGATGTTTAAATTCTTAGCTGATTTACCAAATACACCTTGAGCAGCGGCTTCAATACCCGCTATATTAGAACCATTTGAATTTCTTCCGAATGAAACGACGTTTAAGTAACTATCAATAATTTCTTCTTTTGATAAGTTCTTTTCAACATTCATTGAAAGTAGCATTTCTTTAGCTTTACGTTCAAATGATGTTTCATTAGTTAAAAGTTGGTTCTTAACAAGTTGTTGCGTTAATGTACTCCCGCCAGAAGAATTAGCACTACCAAGTACTTCTTGTACTGATGCTCTTATAAAAGCTTTAGGTACAATACCATTATGGTTATAGAAGTCTTCATCTTCTGTTGATATAAGTGCATTTTTAACATTCTTACTTATGTCTTTCCCTTTAATAACATCCCTTTGGACATCACTTTTTAATCGACCAAGTGACTCTCCAGAACCAAAATAAACAGATGTGCTTTCTGTCATTGAATAAAGTTGTTGCTTCATTTCTTTTTTAGACATTACTTTTTCATCTTTGACAAGTCCTGCGAAGTATCCGCCACCAATACCCAATCCTAAAGCTAATAATAAACAACTAATAAATACAATAATGAAAAATAAATTGCTTATTACATTGTATGTAGTATGGAATATGAGTTTTGGGGACCATTTTGTTTCTTTAAAAGTATCTTTATATTTCTTACTTGAACGATTAAATTGTTCTTTAAGTTTGTTTTTAGACTGATTTGAACTCAAATTTTTACCTCCAATCTAATCATCAATATTATAACATATATGTTTAGTGTTGACTTTTAAAAAAGTTAGCATTATACTTTGTAATTAATTGCATAAGGTAATGAACTAAAGGAGAAGTAGTGATTATTTTCTTTTTAAGAGAGTCAGTGGTGCTGCGAACTGATAAAGTGATAATGATGAATACACCTTTATAACAACAAGTTCAACGTTTTTAATGTACGTAACATTAAAGAGTGATGATGTATGAATTTACGTCATAAGTATGGTGGTACCGTGTATTCAAGCACCCTTACATTTTTTGTGAGGGTGCTTTTTTATATTCTATTTTAGAGGAGGAAAATATAATGACAAATGAACTTTTAGAAGATTTAAAATGGAGAGGTTTAATTTATCAACAAACTGATGAACAAGAAATTGAAGACTTATTAAATAGAGAGTCAGTTAAAATATATTGTGGTGCAGATCCTACAGCTGATAGTTTGCACATTGGGCATTTATTACCATATTTAACACTACGTCGTTTCCAAAACCATGGTCATACACCAATCGTCTTAGTCGGTGGTGGTACAGGTATGATTGGAGATCCATCAGGTCGTTCAGAAGAAAGAAAATTACAAACTGATGAACAAGTTGAAGCTAATGTAAGAGGAATCATGAATCAAATGCATAAAATATTTGATTTTGAAGGTGAAGACTCAGCGATTCTTGTTAACAATAAAGATTGGTTAAAAGAAATAGATTTAATTTCATTCTTAAGAGATTACGCTAAACACGTGGGTGTAAACTACATGTTAGCGAAAGATTCTGTTAAGACGAGATTAGAAACAGGTATTTCATACACTGAGTTTACGTACATGATTTTACAAGCCATTGATTTCGGATACTTAAACCGTAATTACGATTGTAAAATGCAAATTGGTGGTTCAGACCAATGGGGTAACATCACGACAGGATTAGATTTAATGAGAAGAATGTACGGTGACACTGAAGCTTATGGTTTCACAATTCCACTTGTTACAAAAGCAGACGGTAAAAAATTCGGTAAATCTGAATCAGGTACTGTATGGTTAGATAGAAGTAAAACGTCAGCTTACGAGTTATACCAATTCTGGATTAATTCACAAGATGCTGATGTTGTGAAATACTTGAAATACTTTACTTTCCTTGATAGAGAAGAAATTGAAAGACTTGAAAAAACAGTTGAAGAAGCACCTCATTTAAGAGAAGCTCAAAAAGTATTAGCTGAAGAAATGGTTCGCTTTATACATGGTGAAGAAGCTGTAGAAGAAGCTAAAAGAATTACAGATGCACTATTTAAAGGCGATATTAAATCATTAACAAAATCAGAAATCGTAGAAGGTTTTAAAGATGTGCCAACAGCTGAAGTAAGTTCTGAAACTGTACAACTTGTTGACTTTATTATTGAAGCAGGTGTTTCACCTTCAAAACGACAAGCACGTGAAGATATCACAAATGGTGCAATTTACTTAAACGGTGAACGTATTCAAGATGTTAACCACGAGATTTCAAGCGAAGATAAAATAGATGACGAATTTACAATTGTTAGAAGAGGTAAGAAGAAATACACAATGGTTAAATACGTTTAATATTTATGAGCTATAATGGCTGAGGCAATGATGTTTGTCTCAGTCTTTTTTCGCATACATATGGTATTTATTGTATAATAAAGAAGACCATTTATTTATAAAAAGAAAGGGAGACATTTAATGAAAAAATATTTAGGACCAATTATTGTTGTTGTAGCAGTAATTGTTATTATTGGCTTATTTATGATCGGTCCATACAATAGATTAGTTGGACTTGAAGAAGAAGCGGATAAGTCATTATCTAATATTGATAATCAGCTTCAAAGACGTGTTGACTTAATTCCTAACTTAGTTGATACAGTTAAAGGTTATACGAAACACGAAGAAAAAGTATTCAAAGATGTATCAGATGCACGTAGTAAATTAGCAGGTGCGAATACGCCAGAAGAAAAAGCAGAAGCAAATGGTGAAGTTAATAGTGCGTTAAGTCGTTTACTTGCTATCAGTGAAAATTATCCAGATTTAAAAGCAGATAAGCAATTTACAGGATTAAGAGACGAATTAGCTGGTACTGAGAATAGAATTGCAGTAGCTAGAAAAGATTATAATGAATCTATTAATGAATATAATCAAGCTACTCGTAGATTCCCATCTAGTATCGTAGCAGGATTGTTTAATTTTGATAAGAAAGAATATTTCCAAGCCAAAGGTGAAGCTAAAGATGCACCAAAAGTTGACTTTGGCGGAGACGAATCTTAATGAAATCAATGTTTAAACGATTTTGTGTCTTGCTTATTGTTAGCTTTTTTTCACTAAGTTATGTCGTACATGCAGCTGATGATAAATTTCCTAAGTTAGAACAGCCTGTATTTGTACAAGATCATGCTAAATTAATGACTGATCAAGATAAAGACAAAATTAATCAAAAAGGTCAAAAATTACAAGACGGAACAGATGCAGATATCTTGTTAATGACGATGAAATCAATAGGTCAAACACCTCGCCAAGATTATGCATTAGAAGCGGGGCGACACTATAAAGTTGGCGACCAAAAGCATAATCGAGGTATTGTTATTCTTTTAAATATGGATAACGGTAATGAGAATAATAATAGAGGTATTGATATAGCAGTTGGAGATGGACTTGAAGGTGTCCTTAACGACTCTAAAGTTGGGGAATTGATTGATTCTAAATTTATGCCTTATCAAAAGAAAGCTTCTCAAACTAAAGATAGTAAAAAAGCAAATGCTTATTACAGTCAAGGTTTAACAAATTTATATGATGCAGTGTGGGATGAAGTAGCTAAAAGTTACGGATACGATGGTAAGAAGTTCACAGAAGACGAACCACAAAGTAGTGGATTAGGAAAAATACCATTTATCATCTTTATCATATTTATTATTGTTTTCTTCATTATTTACTTCAAAAATGGAGGCGGTAGACCTCCAAGAGGTGGAAATAGAAGAGGTACAAGACGTGGTATGACTGGACCATTTATCTTTGGAGGTTCATCAGGTAGTTCTGGTGGCGGATTCTCCGGAGGTGGCTTCGGCGGAGGAGGCGGCTTCTCTGGCGGAGGCGCAGGTAGAGGCTTTTAGTTTGTAATATGTATATAGAAAAAGCATGCAACTCGATATGAGTTGCATGCTTTTTTGAATTAGTTTTGTTCTTTCAATGTGATTTTTGTTGTATGTGTTTTACCGTCTCTAATATATTTGATTGTGATTTTGTCACCTGGTTTTTTCTCATTGTAGATATAATTTTTAATATCAGAAACGTCTGATACATCTTTATCGTCTACTTTAGTGATGACATCATCTTTTTTAAGTCCGTTGTCTGCTTTTTTATCTACTTCAGAAATGTAAACACCTTTATCTGTTGTGAGATTTAATTCTTTCTTATATTGATTTGGTATATCATCTATTGAGATCATGCTGATACCGATATAAGGTCGTGTTACTTTACCGTCATCCATTATATCTTTAATGATATTGTTTACTTCATTACTTGGTATTGCAAAGCCGATACCTTCTACATCTGATCTTGAAATTTTCATTGAGTTAATTCCGATAAGGTTACCGTTTAAGTCGATTAATGCGCCACCTGAGTTACCTGGGTTTATGGCAGCATCTGTTTGAATAACTGTTGCTTCTGTAACACCTTGAGAAGTTTGTACATTCATCGTACGTTCTTCTGAAGAAATAATACCTTGAGTCACACTGTTTGCAAATTCTACACCTAATGGGTTACCTAAAGCAAATACTGTTTCACCAGCTTTAACTTTAGATGAATCGGCAAATTTAATTGGTTCAATATTATAATTGCCTTCTATTTTTAATACTGCTAAGTCAGTCATAACATCTGTACCGACAAGTTTGGCTTTCACTGATTTATCATTATGAAGGCGAATTTCTATTTCA
This sequence comes from Mammaliicoccus sp. J-M41, assembly GCF_022385935.1. Lineage (NCBI taxonomy): Bacteria > Bacillati > Bacillota > Bacilli > Caryophanales > Staphylococcaceae > Mammaliicoccus > Mammaliicoccus sp. J-M41. Next base: position 61,654 of record NZ_JAJNIR010000011.1, read on the forward strand.
TTTGCACCTTCTATAACATGGTTGTTCGTTACGATGTAAGTACTATTACCATTAGATTGATAAATCACGCCTGTACCTGTTCCCGTTTCTTCTGAATCACCAGATCCGTCTGAATCCTCAGAATTGTTACCACCGAAAAATGATTCTAGTCCGCTTGCTTTTTGTTTGTTAATAACGCCTACAATTGAAGGTGAAACATCTTCAATCATTTTAGAAACGGATTTGTTGCTTGATTTATTATCTTTAATATTGCCACCTTTTTCATTAGCTGGTGCTTTTGTAATATTTGCTTCATCATTATAATTGCTAAACACATCTACTATTTTAGTCCCGCCGATATATAAGGCGAGTATTAAGACCGCACCTAAAATACCAGAAATAAATGGGATAAGACAACTTTGATACCAAGGGATTTTATTTTTTTGTTTGTAATAGTAACCATTTGAAGTTGTCTTATTAATATTTTGTTGATCCTCATTTTGATTTTGATCCATTGTATTGCCTCCTTAAACACTGTCCATAAAATAATTATTATAGAAATTCCTTTAAAAAGCTAATAATATGGTTGTTTTAAATTGTTACAATATTTTGTATGAAAACTTGTTACGTAAGTACGACAATGATAGAATATGTATATCATTAAGAAGAGAGTGGTCATTAAATGTATAAATTTGCGAGTACAGTTTTACATACTATTTTTCAAAAATTCGGGAAACAAATTGTAGCAATTAACAAAGAGAAAGTTCCTGATGAACCTTATATCGTTACGTGTACACATACAGGATATGTAGAAGTTATCATGTTAGCTTTAAGTTTATATCCTACAGAAATTAATTATATGGCTAAAAAGGAATTATTTTCGAAAGACTGGTCAGATAAGTTCTTTCATTCATTGAATGCATTTCCAGTTGATAGAGAAAAACCAGGTCCAAGTACTTTGAAAATACCTGTTAAGTTATTAAATGAAGGTAAAAGTGTTGGAATTTTCCCATCTGGTCATAGAGCAGAAACAGGAGAAGCACCATTAAAAAGAGGGGCTGCAACGATTGCTGTATTAAGTAACAAACCAATTGTACCAGCTGCTTTTGAAGGACCTAAACAAGTTAAATCAATTTTTGGATTTAGACAAAAGTCATTTATTAAATTTGGTGATCCGATTGATCCAAACGACTTTCCAAGTGATATGAAGAAAAGTGAAAAAATCGCTAAAATTATGACTTTATTAGAAGAAAGAACGAATACTTTACAAAAAGAAGTGACGTATATCGCTCAGAAATCTAGACAAAAATAACATTATAAAATTTTACAAGCGATCATTTGCTTGTAAGATTTTTTTGTATTATAAACTAAAACGTTTTCATTTATCTTATGTTGTAATACTACTGTATTCAGTAATAATCTATGCTAAAATTATAATCAGAATGTTCAAAAAATGGAGGCATAATATGAAACAAGTATTATTTGATGTAGACGGTGTTTTTTTAAGTGAAGAAAGATGTTTTGACGTTTCTGCTTTAACAGTTTATGAAATTTTACATAGTGAAGCTTTTTTAAACTTAAAAGGAACAGTAGACATAGAAACATTAGAAGAACAAGATATTAAACAAATTAGAAAAGACATATTTATTGATGATCAAATTCTGAATCAACTTAAGTCTTTAGGTTTAAATTCTAACTGGGATATGCTTTTTATTGTGATTAGTACACATTTAATTGAATTGTTAAAGCAAGCAAAAGCTAAAAATCTTGACTTGAGTAACGTTAACTTTGACGACAATACTTTGAAAAATTATGCTCAACAAATAGTAGGTAAAGAGATAAATATAGAAACTCCTCGTCGATTTTTATCTAAAGCGACTTCCGGTAAAGAAAATATTTATCATGATCTTATCGCTTTTGCTCAAGAAGAACTAAATGTAGAAGATGCTTCAATTTTTGAACTGAAAAGTAAGTTCTGGGATGTAGCACAAGAAGTATATCAAGAATGGTACTTAGGTACTGAGCTATATCAAGAAGTTGAACATAAGACACCTCGTACAACTTTTAAAAATGGTTATATAAAAGAAGAAGTAGTGTTAGCTGATGTGGATGAAGTGACACAATTGCTAGAAGATTTGAAAGCAGCAGGATATCAAATCGGTATTGCTACAGGTAGACCAAGAACAGAAACAATCGTTCCATTTGAAACAATCGGTTGGTTAAAACAATTTGATGAATTCCATATTGGAACAGCATCAGAAGTTCTTAAAGCAGAAACAACATATCCAGAATTTAAACCACTCGGTAAACCAAATCCATTTAGCTATTTAATAGCGAATGGTGGAAATGACCCAGAGAACTATTTAACTTATATAAAAAAACAAGAACAAGTGTTTAGTGAGCAAGATATATATATAGTAGGTGATTCATTAGCTGATTTATTGAGTGCACAAAAAACAGGTGCAACATTTATAGGCACACTTACTGGATTAAAAGGTCAGTCTGCAAGAGCAGAGCTAGAAGATTATGATGCTGATTATATTGTAGATAACGTATTAGATATTAGAAACGTATTATTATAAATTGATAATCCCTCAAATCATCAAAGATTTGTGGGATTTTTTGATAAATAAACATTTTATAAGATTTCATTACAATATTTACTTACAAATATTGTATAATAAGAGTGTGAATAAAATTTTGAAAAGCAAATGGTGGTTGGAATAATGTATATTGATATTTTATTTAAAAATCATGATGCTGATAGAAACCACTTTATAAGGCAAACTGGGTTCTCTCATAAGAAAATTTCTAAACTCAATAAACAAGATCCTAATTCGTATAGTGATGATTTAATAAAAGAGATCGCTCAGTTCCTTAATTTAAGCTATGACAGTACTAGAAATGAATTAGTGCAAATTAAAGAAAAGGGGACACTTTATAAAGCACAAACTGTCGAAGAACTAAAGATTGTGATTGATACGAGCCCTAAAGAATTTATAGTGAGTAAAGAGGTCTATAGTTTGATTAATGATATTAAGCAATCTGATATCTCTCATGATCAGCAATATATGAAAGATGTATCCCAAACTGTTTTAACGTCATTTATTTTATGGATTGTAGGCAAAGTGAAAAGTATTGGTAAATCATCTGAAGAAAAATTGATTAATGATTTAAGGTTACATATCTTAATGTACTATGATATTCATGAAATGAACAACAATCGAGCAAGACTCGTACTCAAAGGATTTGTTAGTTAAATATGCATAATAAAAACCACGTGTTAGTATTGATCTAACACGTGGTTAATTGTTTATAGTTGTTTATTTAGTTCGACTTTTTTAATGCTTTGGAAGCCATCAATAGCAAATAAGTCATCTATTGTTTCATCTGAAGCTTCATCATCTATTGATAATATCATTAATGCTTCTCCACCGATAGAATGTCTACCTAAGTGCATTGAAGCAATATTAATGCCATGTTCTCCTAAGATTTGTCCCATTTTACCTACGATACCAGGTCTGTCATTATGATGGATAAGTAACATATGTTTTTCAGGTTTGAAATCTACAGGATAGTCATTAATTCTTACGATACGAGGTCCATAACCATTTAATACAGTTGAACCGATTTTAATAGAATGATCTTTGTTCACTAATTCTAATTCAATATAGTTGCTGAAACCATATTTTTTACTATTTTTTTCGATTTGATACGTTACACCTTGTTCATTTAACAATACGAGTGCATTGATTAAATTAACATGATCACCTAAGTCTTGTTGTAAGACACCCATAACAAGTTGTCTTGTAATTAAACTTGTGTCATCTAATGCAATTTCACCATGATATTTAATTTTTAATTCTCTTGGACCTTTTTCAAATAGTTGGATACCAACTTCACCAGTTGTTCTACTTAATTCAACAAAAGGTCTAAGTTCTGCTTCAACTTCACCAGACATTTGTGGTGCGTTTACAGCGTGTAAGACGTTATTATTTTCAAAGATATCGATGATTTCATTTGCAACAGATACTGCAACTTTTTCTTGAGCTTCGATAGTTGAAGCACCAAGATGGGGTGTTACGATTATTTTTTCATGTTGCGTAAGTGGTGTGTTATTTGCTGGTTCTTCAGTAAATACGTCTAGAGCAGCTTTTTCGATTTTACCTTCATCAAGTGCTTTAATTAAGGCATCTTCATCGATAATACCACCTCTAGCAACGTTGATGATTTGTAAGTTAGGTTTTGCTTTATTGAAGAAGTCTTCATTTACAAGACCTTTAGTCTTTGGTGTAAGAGGAGTATGCACTGTAATAAAATCTGCTTGTTCAGCAATTTCATCTACAGTTGCTCTCGTAATTTCTAAACGTTTCGCGTCATCACTTGATAAATAAGGGTCAAATGCAAGAATATTCATGCCGAAACTTTGAGCACGTTTGGCAACACCTAAACCGATTCTACCTGCACCAATTACGCCAAGTGTCTTCTTGTATAATTCAGTACCACGATATTTTTTTCTATCCCAATTACCTTCTTGTAATGAGCGATGTGCTTCTGGAATATTTCGAGCCATAGAAAGAATCATTGCCATAGAATGTTCAGTTGCAGAAATAGTGTTACCATCAGGCGCATTAATAACAAGAATACCTTGTTTAGTTGCGTGATCGATATCAATATTATCAACACCAACACCAGCTCTAGCTACAACGCGAAGATTTTTCGCTGCATCTAGAATAGGGGGTGTGATTTGAGTTTGGCTTCTTACGATTAAAGCATCATAGTCACCGATAATGTTAACGATTTCTGATTCACTCAAGCCAGTTTTGATGTCTATTTCGAATTTTTCATGATCTGTTAAACTTTTTAAACCTTCTTCTGATATTGGATCGACTACAATTACTTTAAACATATTGATTAACTACCTCCTGGAATTTTGAAACACCTTTACCAAGTACTGATTGATCACGTATTTCTGAAAGTATAATTTCTAATGCGCTAATAAATTGCAACATGTCATTTGGAGAGACTTTACCCATGTGACCAACCCTTAATATTGTTCCTTTAAGGTGCTGTTGACCACCTGCAATTGTAATGTTGAATCTATTAAGTAATTCATCTTTAATCGTCTTAACTTCATCTTTATTTGGCACAAAAGCTGTTACAGTAGGTGAAGCAAATTCATCTTCAACTAATAGTTCCATATCTAAAGCTTTTAAACTTTCTCGAACGGCTGTTTTACATACTTCGTGTCTTTTGATTGTATTTTCAAATTTTTCTTCTTGAATTAAATCACAATAAGTTTGTACACCTCTAATAAGTGATACTGCTGGTGTAAAAGGTGTTGAATCATCGTTTAAAGAAGTTATGTATTTATTTAAATCTAAATAAAATCTTGAAGTAGTCACTTCTTTAAACCTTTCGATAGCTCTATCATTATATGCTACAAATGCAGCTCCAGGTGGTAACATGATTGCTTTTTGACTACCTGAAACGAGAACGTCGATGTTGTCTTGTTCCATATCTACTTCAACTGCGCCAATAATACTAACGCCATCCACTACAAAATAGATGTCAGGATTAAATTGTTTAACTAACTTACCTAAAGCATTAATAGGGTGTTTAACAGAAGTAGACGTTTCACAAAATTGTGTGAATACGGCTTTAACATCAACATTAAGTGAGTTTAAATATGTTTCAAATTCTTTTAAATCGACACCTTTTCCCCATTCAACTTCAAAAATATGTGCCTTAAATGGATATGAGGATGCGATTTTTCTAAACCTATCCCCAAAAGCGCCTGAAACAATAATGACAATATCATCTTCAGGATTCGCTACATTAACCATAGCTGCTTCAAGAGCACTTGTTCCTGATGAAGTTAGAATAGCAACAGGGTGTTTAGCCCCAAAAATTGTTTGTAAATCTCTCGATGCTTGATGAATAATTTGACTAAATTCCTTTGTTCTATGTCCTGTCATAGGTTGATTCATACTTTCTAAAATCTCCCTAGGAACAGTTGTAGGACCTGGTGCGAGTAATAAAGAATCATGCTGATACATATATATACACTCCTTACTGAATTTATGTTCTATATTGTAGCAAAGAAAATAGTAAAATAATAGTGAATTTATTGAAAATTCCGATTAAAACGCTTTCATTACTAAAATCTTATTTCACCTGTTGCTACAACTTGAACATTACCAGCTAAAGCACGTGTTACCATACAAGATTCTTCTGCTTTTTGAACAAGTCTGTTTAATCTTTTTTGTAAATTTTCATCTGGTTCTTCAGATAAATAAATAATAGGGAAATGTTCTATTTTTCTATAAGTGATCACGCCATCTTCAAAATCAACATGACCTTTAGAATCCACTTCGATTCTTTCGATATCAATTTCAGAACGTTCAATCATTGCCGCCAATGTAATCATATAGCAAGTTGAAGCTGCACCTAATAACATCTCGTCTGGATTTGTACCTATTTCTGGTCCGTCCATTACTACAGGGATTGATACGCGTGTAGATAAATTATCAGTTGTGATATGGCCAGAAGCATTTCTGCCTTTAGTCCATGTTCCTTTTAAATTAAAAATATGTGTTGTCATATTCATGTTCCTTTCTATAATTAAAAATATTTGGGTATAATCTATAGTATGACTGATTTTAAAGGAGTAGACAATGAATGTGAATAATCAAAATTGCAAATTAAAAATTGCACACAGAGGTGTTCCATCATTAGCACCAGAAAATACAATGATTTCTTTTAAACGTGCAATAGAATTCAATATAGATGTTCTAGAAATAGATATACATAGAACGATTGATGGTGAACTTGTTGTTATTCATGATCCAACGACGAACCGTACTTCACAAGAAAAAGGGGTCATCAATAAATTAACTTATGAAACATTGACAAAATATGATGTCGGTAAATGGAAAGGTCAAGCATATATTGGTGAGCAAATTCCGTTATTTCAAGATGTACTTAAATTAATAAAAGACACACATATAAAGCTTCTAATAGAAATCAAGCAACCAGAAAACTATCCTAATATTGAATCGGATATTATCGCTATGATCAAACAACATGATATTTCGTACAATCAAATTATGATTCAGTCATTCAATAGAAATTCAATTCAAAAAATAAGCACTTTATTGCCAGATATTGAATTAGGTGTATTGATTAAGAAGAAAAACCGTTTTATAAGTAAAAGGGCAATTAAGAAAATAGGGGAGTATGCAAACTATATTAATCCGAATTATAAAATTGTAACGAGAAAATTTGTAGAGGCAGCACATGCATCGCAACTTAAGGTATTACCGTATACGATAAATAATAAATCTACGGCTCAAAAAATGTTAGCGATGGGTGTTGATGGTTTAATATCGGATTACGCACATTTATTAGATGAATGGATGAAGTCATCAATTATAAAATAAAAAACCACTTTCGAAATGAAAGTGGTTTTGTTTGAACAAAGATTAACGAGAGTAGTACTCAACGATTAATTGTTCATTGATTTCAGCAGATAATTCGCTACGTTCTGGAACGCGTACGAAAGTACCTTCTAATTTGTCAGCATCGAATGATAAGTAATCAGGAACGTGATGACTTAATTCAACTGATTCTAATACGATGTTTAATTTTTGTGATTTTTCACGAACACTGATAGTTTGACCAGGTTTTAAAGTGTAAGATGGGATATCAACACGAGCGCCATCTACAGTAATGTGACCGTGGTTAACTAATTGACGTGCTTGACGACGAGTACGAGCTAAACCTAATTGGTAAACTACTGCGTCTAAACGTGAAGCTAATAGTGCCATGAAGTTATCACCGTGGATACCTTTCATGTTACCAGCTTTATCGAAAATAGTGCGGAATTGACGTTCGTTGATTCCGTACATGTAACGTAATTTTTGTTTCTCTTGTAATTGAAGACCATACTCAGATAATTTTTTACGTTGAGTTGGACCGTGTTGTCCTGGTACGTAAGGACGTTTTTCTAATTCTTTACCTGTGCCGCTTAATGAAATACCTAAACGACGTGATTTTTTCCAGTTTGAACCTCTAAATCTTGCCATTTTGAAGTTCCTCCTTTTTCTTGTTTGATTGTTATGAAGAAACAAGAAAGAATGTTAAATGCTCATAGGGATATGTTATATTTGTGTGCCTTCACCTTGCAGCCGCGGTTACACAACACGCCTTCTTTGGGAATAACATAGAGCCTTATAATATTTAACTGCTACTTTCGTTAATTCACACAAAAGTCATTATACATTTTTGTTTTGTTCATGTCAATTTATATTTTAAAGATGGATATGCTTTTCTAGCGTTTTGACAAGTAATTCTAACCCTTCAAGATCAGTTTGATCAAATCTTGATTTAACAGGTGCATCTATATCTAACACACCGATGATTTCTTTGTTATAGTATATAGGTATAACGATTTCTGATTGGCTATTCGCATCACATGCAATATGTCCAGGGAATTGATTAACATCTTCAACAAGTTGTGATTGCTTTTCGGCAACAGCTGTTCCACAAACCCCTTTACCAATTTCAATGTCTACACAAGCTGGTAATCCTTGAAATGGACCAAGTTTTAAGGCATTATTTTTAATAAGATAAAACCCAACCCAATTAATGTTTGGTAAGAATTGGTTGATGAACGCAGATGCATTACTTAAATTAGCAATTAAATCTTGTTCTCCTGATAATAAACCATCTAATTGGCGGTTGAGTAATGAATAATCTAGTTGTTGTTCTGACATTTTTATTCCTCATTTCAATGTTTATTTGAATTATATTACTATTTTATGATTTTGAATATGTTTTGCATAGAAAAAGGTTTGTTGGATATATATTTTACGTTATAATAAAGAGAACGATTTAGGAGGAGAATACATAATGGCAATTTATATAACACTTGCAGTTATAATCATTATATTAATTGGTATTGGTATAATGTTATGGTTGCGTACATCAAAGCGAAATTTGATTACTGAGACTGAGCAGCGTAAGCAAAAAATTAAGCAATTACCTTTTCAAGATGAATTAGCTAAGCTTAAAAAATTAAATATCCATGGTGAAGCTAAAGACAAGTATGACCAATTTAAGAGAGAATGGCAAACTGTTTTACAAGAAGATTTAAAAGTTGTAGATGCAAAAATTCATGATGCTGATGCAGAACTTGATAAATTTAAGTTCTCACAATCAGAAGAAAGTATTGCTGATGCTAACAAAATAATGGATGGTATAGAAAAGAAATATACGCGCTTAACTCAGAGTGTTACAGAATTAATGACAACAGTGGAAACAAGCGACAAACTATACGATGAATCTAAACAGATTTATAGAGAAACGAAGAGAGAAGTATTAGCGAATAGACACCAGTTTGGGGATGCTGCTGAACTAATCGAAAAAAACATCGAAGCTTTTCTACCTAGAATTGAACAATATGAAGAACTTGTTGAAGATGGACACTACATTAAAGCAAGTGGTCATATCGATCAATTGAATACGGATATGAAACGTATGCAAGAAGATATGGAGGAAATTCCATTATTAATCAAAGATGTACAAAAAGAACTACCAGGTCAATTCCAAGACTTGAAATTTGGATGTAGAGATTTGAAAGTTGAAGGTTATAACCTTGAACACGTTAAAGTAGAAGGGACGCTTCAAACATTACGTGGCAAATTAAATTTAGTTGAACCATTGATTGGAAGATTAGAATTAACGAAAGCTGAAAGCATTATTAATGAAATTAATGATTCTTTAGATGATATGTATGATTTAATTGAACATGAAGTAAAATCTAAAAATACTGTCGAACAATCTAAAGAAATTATTACAGATGAATTATTCCATGCTAAAGATATGAACTACACACTTCAAACTGAAATTGAATATGTAAAAGAGAACTATTATATTTCTGAAGAAGATGTACATAAAGTAAGACAGTATGAGAATGAAATTCAAAACTTAATCAGTGTATACGATGAAATTTTAGGTGAAATGGCTAAAACAAATGTACGCTATAGTGAAGTTGAAGATAATCTTCTATATATAGAAGAACATGTTAAAGTAATTAATGATAACCAACAAAAAATACAAAATCATTTAGTTTCTCTTAGAGAAGACGAAGCTACAGCTCAACAAAATACATTACGTGTTCAATCTAAGAAAGAAGAAATATATAGAAATTTATTAGCATCTAATTTACCAAGTGTACCTGAAAGATTTATCATTATGAAAAATGAAATTGATCACGAAATTCGTGAAGTAAATAAAATCTTTAGTCAAAGACCTATTAATGTACAATATGTGAAAGATAAAGTAAGTAACATTGTACTTCAAATGAATAAATTTGAAGATGAAACAACAGATGTACTTATTAATGCTGTTCATGCTGAAACATTAATTCAATATGGTAATAGATATAGAAAAGAAAATAATGAACTGAATAAGAGTCTTAATGAAGCAGAAAGACTGTTTGCTAACAATAGATATAAACGTGCTATTGAAATAGCTGAAGCGGCACTTGAAAAAGTAGAACCGGGTATCAGTGAAAAAATAGAAGAAGATGTAAATAAACGATAAGAACGTTATAAAGGCGAAGACATGGTAAATGTCTTTGCCTTTATTTTTTTCTGAGTTCATGGATGTTTTTTCTAAGTCAATTAGTATATCTATACGAAATGACTTGTGGTATCATTATATAATGAAAAAAAGAGGTGACAGTATGATATATCTTGATAATGCTGCAACGACAAAGCCTAATGAGGACGTTATTCAAACATATACACAAATGAATCAACATTACTTTTTCAATCCAAATAGTCCTCATTCTGCCGGCATAAAGATTGCTCATTTACTTGATAAAGCAAGAGAAAATATTAAGCAATATTTAAATTTAAAAGATCCATTCAATATTATATTTACAAGTGGTGCTACTGAATCGAATAATATCGCACTTCAAGGGATGGCCAAAGCGAAGAAGAGATTTGGTAACACAATCCTTACAACTAAAATGGAACATCCGTCAGTTCTTGAAACGATGAGAGGATTAGAGGACGAAGGTTTTAATTTGAAATATATTAAAACGACGAAGGATGGGAAATTAGATATATCATCTTTACAAGAATTGCTTAACGATGATGTTGTTCTTGTTACATGCATGCATGTCAATAATGTAATGGGGCAGATTCAACCAATTGAAGAAATTAGTCGAATTTTAAAAGGTTATCCTAAAGTACATTTTCATGTAGATGGTGTACAAGGTTATGGAAAATTACCATTAGATATTAATTTAGCAGATAGTTATAGTTTAAGCGCACATAAATTCCACGGATTAAAAGGTTCAGGTATACTGGCAATTAAACAAATTAAATCGATTAAACAAATTATATTTGGTGGCGGACAAGAGCAAGGCTTAAGAAGCGGTACAGTTAATGCACCTGTCAATATTGCATTAGCAAAAGCGATGAGAATAATGAACGATCATATGGAAGATAATGCTCAAGTATTAAGTCAAAGAGGTAAAGAAATTAGAGCTTTTGTAGAACAATATAAAGGTGTCTTGATTAATTCACCAATCGATGCAGCACCATATATATTAAATATTTCTTTTCCAGGCGTTAAAGGTGAAGTATTAGTCAATGCATTTTCTAAATTTGAAATTTATTTGTCTACAACGAGTGCATGTTCTTCAAAGAAAAGTTCTCATAACGAAACGTTAAAAGCAATGGGATTAAGTAACCTTGTTATTGAAGGAAGTATAAGAATAAGTATTGCACCAGATTTAACGAATGAACAAATAGAACGTTTTAAAGATGCCTTTGATAAAGTATATAAAGAGGTAAAGGAGTTAATAAAATATGAATTATGATCACATATTAGTGAGATACGGAGAGCTGACTTTAAAAACAGGTAATAGAAATATGTTTGTGAATAAATTAAAAGCAAATATCAAAAGCCGATTAATGCCACTTCAAGGTTATAAAGTACGGGCAAATCGTGACCGTATGTATATCGATGTACACGAAGGTTCTGACATTGAAGAAATGATGAGCAGAATTCAAACTGTGTTTGGCGTACACTCTGTAAGTCCAGTAGTTCGAATTGAAAAAGATTTAGATTTAATGAAAGAAGTCGCTTTAAAGTTTGCGCATGATTTTAAAGATGGAGACACATTTAAAATTGACGTCAAACGTGCTGATAAAACGTTTGAACTTGATACTTTTCAATTGCAACAAGAGTTAGGTGGGCATGTACTTCAAAACACTGATCACATAACAGTAAATGTTAAACAACCAGATCATAAAATTAAAGTAGAAGTTCGTAAAGACGCTATTTATATGTACAACCGCGTACTTGAAGGCGCTGGTGGATTACCTGTTGGGACAGGTGGTAAAACATTGCTTATGCTTTCAGGTGGAATAGATTCACCAGTAGCAGGTGTGGAAGTGATGAAACGAGGCGTGACAATTGAAGCTATTCATTTTCATAGTCCGCCGTATACAAGTGAACAGGCTAAACAAAAAGTAATCGATTTAACAAAACAACTTGCACACTTAACAGGCGATATCAAATTGCATATTGTACCTTTTACAGAACTTCAAAAGCAAATTCATAAAGTTGTTGAAGAAAGCTATACAATGACAAGTACAAGAAGAATGATGTTAAGAGTTACTGAGAAAGTAGCACATGAAATCGGTGCACATGCAATTGTAAATGGTGAGAACTTAGGACAAGTAGCGAGCCAAACTTTAGGTAGTATGTATGCTATTAATAGCGTAACATCAATGCCGATTTTACGTCCGTTACTTACATTTGATAAAGAAGACATTGTTAAAAAAGCGAAAGCTATTAATACATTTGATTTATCAATTCAACCATTTGAGGATTGTTGTACGATATTTACACCAAAAAATCCAAAGACAAATCCTAAACTAGAAAAAGTGGAATATTTTGAATCAAAATTTGATTTTGGTCCACTAATTGATGAAGCGGTTAAAAATGTAGAAACACTTACAATTTCTAAGCATGATGATTTGAATCAACAAAAAGACGAATGGATGGATGAACTACTTTAATACGAACGTTGGGATGTCGTTATCATTAAAGTAGAGGAGATATCCATATGGAGTTTGATTTAAATATATTATTAATCATTATTTTGTTTGGTTTAATTGCATCGTTTATCGATTCAGTTGTAGGTGGAGGAGGATTGATTTCTTTACCTGCATTACTAGCAGTAGGAATGGATCCAGCCACAGCTCTAGGTACAAATAAATTAGCGAGTTCATTCGGTTCATTTACGAGTACGATGAAATTTATAAGAGCGAAGAAAGTAGATTTCGATATTGTAGGTAAATTATTTCCATTATCCTTTGTAGGTTCGATATTTGGTGCGATTACGGCTACATATTTACCACCAGAATATTTAAAGCCATTGGCAATCATTATATTGGCACTTGTAACCATATACTCAATTGTAAAAAAAGATTGGGGAGACATTAATCGATATAAGAAATTGTCACTAAAAAAAGCAATCTTGTTTATTATTGGTGTAACGGTAATTGGTTATTATGATGGATTTCTTGGAGGCGGAACAGGATCATTCTTCCTATTTGCTTTATTAATGATTGGTCTTGATTATTTACACGCAGCCGGAAATGCTAAATTTTTAAACTTTGCTTCTAACATAGGTGCATTACTGTTATTTATGGTTTTAGGACATGTCAATTATATCTATGGATTAAGTATGGCAGTATCTATGGTAATCGGTTCGTATTTAGGGGTTACATTTGCAATTAAAAAAGGCGTATCTTACGTTAAAGTATTATTTATTATTGTAACGATAACGTTAATTCTCAAAAATCTATATGACTATATTAGTAGTCACTTTATGTAAAAAAACACCTTAGCGTCTATGCGCTAAGGTGTTTTAATTTATGAGGTTGTTGCTTATTTTTATAAGAATTTTCTTTGTACTTTACTCCAGAATGAATTCTGAGGTAATTTCAATGTTCGAATATATTTATCTTGAATTCTAAGTGAAATAAAGTCTGTTTCTTGAATACTTAATGCTTCATTATCTAGTCCCATAATTGGATAATAGTTACCTTCTTTATCAAGAATGATTTTAAGGGTTCTTGTATCACCCAATACTACTGAACTACTCACTGTTCTGAAATTGTTATTATTCAGTGACGCGATTTCGGTTAATTGCATGCTTCTAATTTTAGGGTCAATAATTGCGCCGTCTAATGATTTGTTATATCCAGTTGATCCTGTTGGTGTTGAAATTAATAAACCGTCTCCGTTGAATGCCTCGAAGTATTCGTCGTCAATGTATATTTCCATCTTCATCGGCTTGATGACGCTTGATTTAATGTAAAAATCATTTAAACACATATAAGACATTTGGTTATTCAAGTTTACTTCTAGGACAGGATATTTTCTGACACTTACTTCATGAGAATCAATAGATTCAATTAAATGTGGAATGTCATCTATACTAAAATCAACATATAAGTAATTCTGATCTAGTCGTGTTTTGATACCAATATAAACTTTGTCTTTATTAAAGTTCGTTTTTCTACAAGCTTGTAAGAAACTCCCATCTCCCCCGACTGAAGCAATAATATCTGCATCATCGTAATTTGAAACAAATTCAAATCCGTGTGGTTCCATTTCTTTCTGGATTTTTTCACGTGTTTCTAATACGTCACGGTCTTTTGAACTAAATAAATAAATACGTTTATACGAAGTCATAATTTGTTCCTCCCAAAAGTTACAGTTATTATTAAAGTCTGTTATTATTATAAATGTAAATATTTAAAATAGAAAGGATGATACTATGTCTAAACGAATTATTGCGATAATCATCGCAGCTGTTTTAGTTGTAGGTGGTATAGTTGTCAGCACAGTTGGCATATTTTTAGACGATTCGTGGAAAAAAGCAGTAACAGATTCAGATGGCATAAGTGAGTCTGTCGTATCTGGTAGTGATAGTAGTAGCAAAATTGTTAAATTATCAGTAGATGGTACCATTCAAGATACAGGTGTCCAAGAGTCATTATTTAGTGGTGGAGGGTATAATCATCAATCCTTCTTAAAACAACTTGATAAAATTAAAAAAGACGATCAAGTTAAAGGTGTACTTCTAGTTGTCAATTCACCAGGTGGTGGAACATATGAAAGTGATGAAATACATAAAAAATTAGAAGAAATTAAAGCTAAAGATAAAAAAGTTTATGTTCAAATGAAAAATATGGCAGCATCAGGTGGCTATTATATCTCAACACCAGCTGACAAAATTTATGCAGGATCACAAACATTAACAGGTTCACTTGGGGTTATTATCTCAAGCATTAATTATTCAGAACTTGCGAATGATCTAGGTGTGAAAGATGAATCTGTAACTTCTGGTAAACATAAACAAATCTTGAACCCAATGAAAGAAATGTCGAAAGAAGAACGTGATATCATGCAATCCATCATTGATGATAGTTATAAACAATTTGTAAATGTCATTAAAGATGGTAGACATATGTCAGAATCAGAAGTTAAGAAATTAGCTGACGGTAGAATTTATTCTGCACAACAAGCTAAATCAAACGGTTTAATTGATGAAATTGGTTATGAAGATGATGCTATTAAAGCATTAAGAAGTGACATAAAATCAAAACATGCACAAGTTATAACGTATGATACAACAGGAGGATTCTTAAACTTCCCAATGGCTGCTAAAAGTAAACTTTCTTCTATGATAGGTTTAGATGATATGACTAAATACGAAGCCTTAATTAAAGCGAATAAATCACCACAACCTATGTATTTATACGGTGAATAAGGAGGGATTGTAATGACAGAAACAAGTTATGAACAAGTCGCTACTACACGTGAACAAAGTGAAATTGAGCGTACTGTCAATAAATATATGTCTGATATTAAATCCATCGTATTTGCTGGATTCTGGGTCCGATTTTTAGCTTATATCATCGATATTTTAGCTTTAGCAGGATTTAAAGGTATTGTACTAAGTCCGATATTTGCACTTACAAGTATTAATACTTCATATCTGTGGGTTCCATACTTCAGTGTTGAAAATATGGCAAGTGCCTTAATATTTTATTTATATTTCGTGTTGATGACGTATTATTTTAAAGCAACACTAGGCAAGATGATCTTAGGTTTAAGTGTCTATCGAGAAGATGCACAACCGCTCAAATTGAAGGATGTTCTATTTAGAGAATGGATCGGGCGAATTATCTCTGGTGCATTATTAGGCATTCCATATATTGTAGTAGCATTTACGAAAAAGCATAAAGGTATTCATGACTATTTTGGGGAAACAGTCGTTCTCAAAAACAAATATGTTCAAATGAGAAAAGACTTCCAAAATGTGATTGGATAATTAAGTTATAATCAAAAGAATTTTAAAGTCTCTTTAATCATGATAAAATATATTTATCAAGAATAAGGAGGCTTTTTTTATGGCGCAAGTTACATTCAAGAATGAACCAATTACAATATTAGGTGAGGAAGTTAAAGTAGGTTCAGTAGCACCTGATTTTACTGTATTAGCAAACGACCTATCTGAAAAGACATTAAAAGACTATGAAGGTAAAAAGAAACTTATTAGTGCCGTACCTTCTTTAGATACAGGCGTGTGTAGTCAACAAACACGTAAATTTAATGAAGAAGCTGCAAATGAACAAGATGGCGTTGTCTTAACGATTTCTAACGACTTACCATTTGCTCAAAAAAGATGGTGTGCAGCTGAAGGTTTAGATAATGTGATTACATTAAGTGACCACCGTGATTTATCATTTGGTGAAAACTATGGTGTTATCATGAAAGAACTTCGTTTATTAGCACGTTCAGTATTTGTTTTGGACAAAGATAATAAAGTTGTTTATGCAGAAATAGTGAGTGAAGGTACAAACCATCCTGACTATGACAAAGCTTTAGAAGCATTTAAAAATTTAGACTAATTAACAACCATAAACTGCTGTCCATTTAGTGGACAGCTTTTTATACGAAAGAGGGCAATTATGACTGAAGAAAAGAATATGATGGAAGTATTATTTGAAAAACTTGATGTAAAAAGTAAAGACCTCCACGACGAGAATGGACAAAGCTATATAGAGAATCTTGGTTTGGCAATGGAAGACATTTATACAAACCAAAGAGATCTTTTAGAACAATCAACATTACAAGAACGAAGAAAAGCGTTCCAATTTGCTTATTTAAGTTTATTAAAAGAAGAAGTGATTCAACCCAATCATCAAATGACGCCAGATTCAATTGGGTTTATTTTAAGCTACCTTGTAAACTTATTTAATAAAAACAAAAAAGAATTAAACATTGTAGATATTGCAAGTGGTACAGGACATTTGAGTGCAACAATCAATGAACAAAATCAAGATAAGACATTGATGCACCACTTGATTGAAGTAGATCCTGTATTACAACGTGTAAGTATACATTTAGCTAACTTCTTAGAAATACCATTTGATGTATACCCACAAGATGCTATTATGCCACTACCTTTAGAAGAAGCGGATGTCATTGTCGGCGATTTACCAGTCGGATATTATCCAGTTGATGAACGCAGTAAAGAGATGAAATTAGGCTTTGATGAAGGGCATAGTTATAGTCATTATTTATTATTAGAACAAGCTGTTACAGCAACAAGACCAGGTGGTTATGTATTCTTAATCGTACCAACAAATATCTTTGAAGGTGAAGAAGTGAAACAGCTTCAAAAATATATTGCAACAGAAACAGAAATGCAAGCATTTTTAAACTTTCCTAATTCATTGTTCAAGACAGAACAATCACGTAAATCACTATTGATTTTACAGAAGAAAGACCCTGGAAATACTAAGAGTGTTGAAGTATTGCTAGCAAATATACCAGATTTCAAGGCACAATCTCAATTGCAAACGTTTTTATCAGAAGTAGATGAATGGATGAAAGAAAATCATTCTTTATAAACTGTATTAATGCTTGATTCATAACTGTATTAGTGTTTAAATAGTATAGAATAGTATTATCAGGAGGAAGTCTAAATGACAAAAATTATAGCAATTAATGCTGGTAGCTCATCTTTAAAATTCCAATTATTTGAGATGCCTGAAGAAAAAGTTATCACAAAAGGATTAGTCGAGCGTATCGGATTGAAAAATTCAATTTTCTCAATTTCGGTAAACGGGGAAAAAATCACAAAAACATTAGATATTGAAAATCATGAAGTTGCAGTAAATATCATGATTGAAGCTTTAAAAGAGCACAATATCATCGAAGACATTAATGATATTCAAGGTACTGGTCATCGTGTTGTTCACGGCGGAGAATTATTCCCAGAATCAGCACTTGTTACTGAAGATATATTAGCTAAAATCGAATCATTAACTGATTTAGCACCATTACACAATCCTGCAAACATCATGGGTATTAAAGCATTTAGAAAATTATTACCAAGTATCCCACACGTTGCAGTATTCGATACATCATTCCACCAAACAATGCCAGAAGAATCATATTTATACAGCTTACCTTACAACTTCTATAAAGATTTCGGTATTCGTAAATATGGTTTCCATGGGACAAGTCATAAATATGTATCTGAAAGAGCAGCAGAATTATTAGATCGTCCATTAGATCAATTAAGAATTATCTCTTGTCATATCGGTAATGGTGCTTCTATTGCTGCAATTGACGGTGGTAAATCTGTTGATACTTCAATGGGCTTCACACCATTAGCAGGTGTTACAATGGGTACACGTTCAGGTAACCTTGACCCAGCTTTAATTCCATACATCATGGAGAAAACTGGTAAAAATGCTGAAGAAGTATTAAATATCCTTAATAAAGAATCAGGTTTACTTGGTATTTCAGGTTCATCAAGTGACTTAAGAGATATTCAGCAAGATGCTAACGAAGGTAGCGAACGTGCTAAATTAGCATTAGATGTATTCGCATCTAGAATCCATAAATATATGGGATCATATGCTACAAGAATGCACGGCTTAGATGCAATTGTATTTACAGCTGGTGTAGGGGAAAACTCTGACACAGTTCGTGCTAAAGTATTAGAAGGATTAGAATTCATGGGTGTTTATTGGGATCAACGCTTAAACACAGGTTTACATGGAGAAGAAGCGTTCATCAACTACCCACATTCACCAGTAAAAGTTATTGTAATTCCAACTGACGAAGAAGTTATGATTGCACGTGACGTTGTGAAATTTGGTAACTTAGGATAATAAAGTATTTTTAAAAGCGAGACAGGCGTATCTTATATGTGAATAAGATGCCAGTCTCGTTTTTTTTATGTTTAAAAAGTGATTCTACGGTTATATGTAAGTAATGCATATTCTAAGGAGGATATATAAATGAGACCAGAAAGAGCATTAATGAAATTAGTTAGAATTGTTACACGTAGAGTCGTTAGAGAACAATCTAAAAAACAGAAACAAGAAAATAACCAAAACTTAAAAGATCAAAATAATAATCAAAACTAATATAAAAGCGTTCAGCCATAAGGTTGAATGTTTTTTTATTGTAATAGAAAATATGTGAAAATGAGTAATAGATTTATGTGATTTGGGGAGAATATGAGATAAAGAGGTAGTAAACCCACGAGATTAGGAAAGATGTGAGTTAATGAGGAAGTAAACTCACGAGATTGAAAAAGATTGATGTGAACCCAAATATTTGACCTAAACAAATCAAATTATTGGGGTGCATTCTTATGAGGAAAAAATATGATTTTAAATTCAAAATAAAA
>NZ_JAJNIR010000012.1:0-75425 GCF_022385935.1 Mammaliicoccus sp. J-M41
CTGTTCCCATGCCGAACACAGAAGTTAAGCTCTTTAGCGCCGATGGTAGTTGGGCTTACGTTCCGCGAGAGTAGGACGTTGCCGGGCAAATATTTATAAATGGATGCGATGAGCCGCACTCGAGACCTGTTAGGTCTCTTTTTTTTGCTTGAAAATTGTGAGAGGAGATATGACATGAAAAAATATTTTGAAGTGATGTTTAAAGTGAATAAAAATAATTTAGCAACTAAAAAAGCATTTATGCAAGCCATCATTGTTTTTATCATTTTAGCTGGAAGTGTATTACTTGGAAGATTCGATCTAGGACTAACTGCGTTATTAGGATCATTTAGTAATATATACATTATTAATGGATCATATCCTTCACGAATTAGAAAAGTTATAGCAATTTCTATAGTATTAAGTATTTGTATCATGTTAGGAACGATTACAATCACGATTCCATTTTTATATGCATTAGTATTAGGACTTATAGGGATGATAGGTCATTTCGTTTTAAAAGCTTTTCAAATACCTGGTCCTTCTTCTTTATTCTTTGTACTTACATATAGTGTAGCTTCTATTATGCCAATTATGCCTGAGGATTTCCTGAACAGAGGATTACTTGTTTTATGTGGGGGTATTGTTAGTACAATTGTTGTAATAATTGATGCAATGTTTAATCATAAAAAGCCGGAAGCTGAAAGTGTATCAAATATTTATAAGAATTTAGCAATTTTAACTGGAAATTTTAGTGGGAAAAAATTTGATGATGCACGTAGTAATACTTTAAATGCGATACATCATGCAACAAATACTTTAACAACTGCTAATGCTTTTTGGAATAAAACGCATGGTTATAATAGAATGTTGCAGTTAAAAGGGCGTGCTGAAGCTATATGGTCTGCCTGCTTAGAATTATCGTCTAAAGGTTATGAAGTGTTACCAAAAGAAATAAGTGAAGCACTTACTTATATTCAGCTTAGAATTGCAGGTAGTGAATCTGCTCAATATGTACCGATTGAATATGATGGAGAGAGCTCTTACATAAAGTCATTAGCTGAATTAATTAATGATACAGTCATGATTCTTAACGATAAGAATTTGCAATTTGATAAACAAATTAAATATAGAAAACCGATGTACTCAAGAATTATTAAGGAAAATTTATCAAGAGATTCATTAGTTTTAATGTCTTCTATGCAATATGGAATTATATTATTTACTTCAGTTATCATCGCATTTGGTATGGGGTTTGAAAGAGCTTATTGGATACCAATATCTTGTTGTTCTGTATTATTAGGTTCATCATCACTCTCTACAATCCAAAGAGCATTGCAAAGAACAGTAGGTACAATTACGGGTATGTTAGTTGCAATTTTAATTTTAGCATTTGAGCCTAATACATGGACGATTGTCATACTAATGGCTATCTTGATGGGAACAGCTGAGTTATTAGTCGCATTTAATTATACAATTGCAGTCACATTTATTACACCGAATGTTCTTTTAATGTCAGCAGCAATCACTCAACATTTCGATACATATTTAGTGATGCCAAGAATTGTTGATGTAGTAATAGGTTCAGTAATAGGTTTAATTGGTGTACTAATAGTAGGAAGAAATCAAGCGTCTAAAAAATTACCTAAGACGATTAATAATACGTTAAAACTACAAGCAAGTTTGTTACATGCAATATTTTCTTCTAATAAGTATCATCATAATATAGCAAAATCAAAAATCATCACAGATTTGCACACTGAAATCATGAATACGAAGGCAATGTATCAAGCTGCGTTGAATGAAATGGATAACAAAGTTAAAAAGATTGAATATGTTTATCCGATTATATTTACAGTTGAACAATTAGCATTTACGTTAGAAAGAGCTTATGCACAAGGTAAGATTACGACGCTATCAGATCATGACTTAGGACTTTATTTAACGACATATGAGAATATTTGTAAGAAAGTGGTCTTTAATGCAGACTATGAAAAAATTGATTTACCAGAATTAAAAGAATATACAAGCATTAGAAATGAATTAATGAAATTACAAAGTTTAAGTCATAGCAAATAAAAAAAGACTTCATTGCGAAGTCTTTTTTTATTTGGTTAAACATTCTATTAAACTATTGATATGTGTTTTGGCATCTTCAATATTAATACCACCGAATCCGAGAACAAAGTGAGGTTTCTCATCAGTTTGTTTAAAGCGATAATGAGAGAGGGGTTTAATATCGATATTGCATGCTTCAATTCTTCTTATACATTCCTCTAAAGATAAACCATTATGAACATTTAATATAAAATGCATTCCCGTTAATTCCCCTGAAATCGAAAAGGTTTCAGGATATTTTTTGAGTTGTTCGAGTATAATATCTCTTTTAGTTCGATATATTTTTCTCATGCGATTTAAATGTCTTTCGAAATGACCTTCATTCATAAACCTTGCTAACATATATTGGGTATGTCTTGGTACGGTGCCACCTTCTATGTTTGTCTTTTTGTGATATAAAGCAATTAAATTTTTCGGAAGTACAGCATAGGCCACTCGCAATGAAGGCGAAATAGATTTAGAGAACGTACTGACATATATAACGCTATCTGAATGATCTAAACTTTGTAGTGCTGGTATCGGCCTTCCACTATATCTAAATTCTGAATCATAGTCATCTTCAATAATAAATCGATTGTCTCGTTCTGAAGCCCATTTAATGAGTTGTGTTCGTCGTTTTAAGTCCATAATGACACCAGTTGGAAATTGATGACTAGGTGTTATATACACAACATCACTATCCGTCTTGATAATTTGCTCTATATCAATCCCATTTTGTGTAACTGGAATAAAATCAAATGGGATATGTTTTCTTTTTAATAGATCTCTCACTTGTTTGTATAGAGGATCTTCAATCATATATTTAGACTCTGAAATGATATCCGTAATAATGGATAATAACTGCTCTGTTGACGACCCAACGACAATTTGATCTGGTGAACAATTTACGCCACGGCTATGAAAGACATAATAACTGATTTCTTTTCTTAGATTAAAATCACCTTGCTTATGGCCACTATCTAATAAATCTATTTGTTGTTCATCAAATGCTTCTTTAGCGTATTTTCTAAAAAGGTCATTCGGGAAATGCGTTTTGTCTATTGCACCTAATTTAAAGCTATATTGATACTTTTGTTCTTCTATGTAGTGAGCTTCAGGAATTTTCGTTTTATAGGTTACCGGTAGATTAACGATGTCATTAATATAAAAGCCAGAACGATTTTTACTATAGATATAACCTTCATCGCAAAGTAGCTGATAAGCGTGTTCTATCGTTGTTTGACTTACCGATAAATAATGACTTAATTGCCTTTTTGAAGGTAATTTTTCGTTATACCTCATAACGTCGTTAATAATATTTTTTTTGATATTTTCATATAGTTGTATGTATATAGGCGTATTAATCTTCCTATTGATGTTGAACATGAGCATTTCCATTTTATTCACCTCGAAAACTGACCACTAATTATTTGATAAATCTGACTCTTTTACCAGTTCAGAATTTAGTATAACCTACTAGTAAGCGATTTAAAAGGAGGAAGTTTTACGATGTCAAAAATTACTGGTTCAGATAAAGTTAAAAGAGGTATGGCAGAAATGCAAAAAGGTGGCGTAATCATGGATGTGGTTAATGCCGAACAAGCTAAATTAGCTGAAGAAGCAGGTGCTGTTGCTGTAATGGCATTAGAACGCGTACCATCTGATATTAGAGCAGCTGGTGGGGTAGCAAGAATGGCTGACCCACGTATTGTAGAAGAAGTTATGAATGCTGTATCTATTCCTGTTATGGCTAAAGGTAGAATTGGTCATATCACAGAAGCACGTGTATTGGAATCAATGGGCGTAGATTATATTGATGAGTCAGAAGTGTTAACACCAGCAGATGAAGAATATCATTTGAAAAAAGATGAATTTACAGTGCCATTTGTTTGTGGTTGCCGTAATTTAGGTGAGGCTGCACGTAGAATTGGTGAAGGTGCTGCAATGTTACGTACGAAAGGTGAACCAGGAACTGGTAATATAGTTGAAGCAGTTCGTCATATGAGACAAGTGAATGCAGAAGTACGTAAATTAGTTGTGATGAGTGACGACGAAATTATGACTGAAGCTAAAAATATTGGTGCACCATATGAAGTATTAAAAGAAATTAAAGATCTAGGTCGTTTACCAGTTGTAAACTTTGCAGCAGGTGGGGTAGCAACGCCAGCTGATGCTGCATTAATGATGGAATTAGGCGCTGATGGTGTATTCGTTGGATCTGGTATCTTTAAATCTGAAGCACCAGAAAAATTTGCTAAAGCTATTGTTCAAGCAACTACACATTATCAAGATTATAAATTAATTGCTGAATTGTCTAAAGAATTAGGACCAGCTATGAAAGGTTTAGACATCAATCAATTATCATTAGAAGAACGTATGCAAGAGCGTGGATGGTAATATGAAGATAGGTGTCCTAGGTTTACAAGGTGCTGTAAGAGAACATATTAAGCATATTGAAAAAGCTGGCCATGAAGGTATTACAATTAAGCATGTAGAGCAGTTAGATGAAATTGATGGTTTAGTCTTACCTGGTGGAGAATCAACGACTATGCGTCGTTTAATGGATTTATATTGCTTTACAGAAGCACTAAGAAATAGTTCCTTACCTATGTATGGAACTTGTGCGGGGTTAATACTTTTAGCGAAAGAAGTAGTTGGCCAAGAAAGTCATTTAAATAAATTGGACGTTGTTGTTGAGAGAAATTCATTTGGTAGACAAGTAGATAGCTTTGAACAAGATTTAGATGTTAAAGGTATTGAAGAAGCGGTTAATGCAGTATTTATACGTGCACCTCACATACAATCAGCTCATGAAGGTGTGGAGGTATTATCTAAGGTTGAAGATAGAATTGTAGCTGTAAGACAAAATCAATACTTAGGTATTTCATTCCATCCGGAACTTACTGAAGACTACAAAATTATGGCGTATTTCATTGAAGAAATCGTAAAACAATATCAAATAGAACAAGTATAATAAACAAAAAAGCAGTCTACAGAACGATTATTGTTCTGTAGACTGCTTCTATTTATTATAAGAAAAATCCTGCGATTGTAGCTGATAAGAATGATACTAATGTTGCACCGTATAATAATTTAATACCGAAGCGTGCGACATTATCCCCTTGTTTATCATTTAATGATTTAACAGCACCCGCGATGATACCAATAGAACCAAAGTTTGCGAATGAAACTAAGAATACTGAAATGATACCATTTGCTCTTTCTGAAATATCTGCATCAGGTAGAATACCCATCGCAACAAATTCATTTGAAAGAACTTTAGTAGCCATAATACTACCTGATTGTACTGCATCTGCCCAAGGAACCCCTGTTAAGAAAGCGAATGGTGCAAATACAAATCCAATTAATGTTTGGAAGTCCCATGAAACTGTACCACCAGAAACGAAACTTAAAATGTTAGACGTAACACCATTTAATAGTCCGATTAATGCAACATAACCGATTAACATTGCTGCTACGATAACGGCAACTTTGAAACCATCTAAAATATATTCACCTAACATTTCGAAGAATGATTGTTTTTCTTCTGATTCTTGAATCATGATGTCGTCTTCTTTTGGATCTACTGTATATGGATTAATAATGGATGCCATAATAAATCCACCAAATAAGTTTAATACGATAGCTGTTACAACGTATCTTGGTTCAACCATCGTAAAATATGCACCAACGATTGATGCAGATATAGTAGACATAGCTGAAGCTGTTAATGTATACATACGATGTTTAGGAATTAATGGAAGTTGTTTTTTGATAGAAATAAACACTTCTGATTGACCTAAAATTGCAGATGCGACCGCATTATATGATTCTAATTTACCCATACCATTAACTTTAGAAATGACTAAACCTAAATATTTAATGATAAGAGGTAAGATTTTAAGGTATTGTAAAATACCGATAAGTGCTGATACAAACACAATTGGCATTAATACGTTAAGGAAATAAACTGAAACAGGCTTATCTGTCTTAGGATCGATATTTGCAATACCCGCAAATACGAAGTTTATCCCTTCCATAGCTTTTGCTATGATGTAGCCAAAACCACTTGAAATACCACCTATGATAGTTAATCCACCTGTTGTTTTTAATAATAAGAAAGCAAATATAAACTGGATTACGATCATTAATCCTATATACTGCCATCTGACACGCATTTTATCAGAGCTTACTAACCATGCTAGAAATAGGAATAATAAGATACCGATAATCCCGATAATATAATGCATAATTGACACACCTTTCCCTTCGTTTATACTCAATCATAACCTACCTTATATGATAACTTATTTCTTTTGAAAGCGGTATAAAATTTTAAAAATTTTTAAAGAAACAAATTAATTGAAATAATAAACAACAGAACATATAATATAGTCAAAGAAGGTCAAAAGAGGTGATGAATTAATGCACAACATGTCGGATATCATTGAGCAATACTTAAAGCAATTGCTAGAGGAGGCTCAAGGAGATGTCGTTGAAATTAAACGTGCACATATTGCTGAAAAGTTTGATTGTGTACCTTCCCAATTAAACTATGTTATAAAAACAAGATTTACAAATGAGCACGGATACGCTATTGAAAGTAAAAGAGGCGGCGGTGGTTACATTCGTATTTCAAAAGTTGAAACGAATAGTCAATCAGCATTCATTAGACATCTAATTGAATTGACAGGCGATCAAATCTCACAAGCAAATGCATTTAGAATTGTGGATGGTTTGTATGAAAATGACTTAATTACAGATAGAGAGAAAAAAATGATTGTTCAAACGCTTCATAGAGATACATTGCAAATAGAAATACCATATAGAGATATTATTCGAGCAAATATATTGAAACGTATACTTGCCGTCATACATTATAGTTAAAAAGGAGTGACAGTATGCTTTGTGAAATTTGTGGTAAAGAAGAAGCAACAATTCAATTAACATCAACAGGTAAGAAACATAAAACAGAACAATGGATATGTAAAAACTGTGCTTCAGAACATTTTTATTTCCAAGATGATCATATGAGTGATCAAAATTTGGACCAAGAATTTGTTGTGAACCAATTTCTACAATATTTAGTAGGTAAACATGGTATTAACTTTAAACAAGTTCAACCACAAGAAGAAAAGCACTGTCCTACTTGTGGCATGACTTTAACAGATATTGCTAAAGTTGGTAAGTTTGGTTGTCATGACTGCTATGAAACTTTTAAAGATGATGTACCGCAAATTATTAGAAGAGTTCAAGCGGGCAGTGGGGAGCATACAGGTAAAATACCTGTATCTTCAAGAAGTAAAATACAACTCAAACAACAAATTGCTGAGAAAGAAAAAATACTCCAAGGCTTAATTGAAGAGCAAGCCTTTGAAGAT
Organism: Mammaliicoccus sp. J-M41; assembly: GCF_022385935.1. Taxonomy (NCBI): domain Bacteria; kingdom Bacillati; phylum Bacillota; class Bacilli; order Caryophanales; family Staphylococcaceae; genus Mammaliicoccus; species Mammaliicoccus sp. J-M41. The sequence goes on from NZ_JAJNIR010000012.1 coordinate 7,458, forward strand.
GCAGCAGTTGTAAGAGATGAAATAAAAGCATTGAAAGCAGAAGGTGAGGTCGAGTAAATGGAAGAGCATATGAATGAACATATTAGCGATTGGATGAAAGAAACAGAAGACACGCCAATTGTCATGAGTTCTAGAATAAGACTTGCACGTAACCTTCAAGACGAAGTTCATCCGCTCAAATATGAAGAAGATGACGAAACAGGCAACAAAGTAATAGAAAAAGTGAGTAAAGCATTATCAGAATTGAAATTGACGAAGTTATCAGATTTAAGTGAACTAGATCAGAATAAACTCGTGTTCAAACATCTTATTAGCCCAGCTCTGACAAAACAGAAATTTGGTGCAGTATTATTAAATGAAGATGAATCAACAAGTGTTATGATCAACGAAGAAGATCACGTTAGAATACAAGTTATGGGTCACAATCTCGTGCTAAACGAGTTGTATGAAACAGCATCTAAATTAGATGATGAGCTTGATAAACATCTAACGATTTCATATGATGAACAGCACGGATTTTTAACGACTTGTCCAACGAACATTGGAACAGGGTTAAGAGCGAGTGTTATGTTGCACTTACCTGGCTTAAGCATTATGAAACGTATGAAACGAATTGGACAAGCTATCAATAGATTCGGATATACTATTCGAGGTATTTATGGTGAAGGTACAGGTGCACTTGGTCATGTGTATCAAATATCCAATCAATTAACACTTGGTAAGACTGAAGAAGAAATCATTGAAGATTTAACTCAAATTGTTGAACAAATCATTAGTGAAGAAGAACAAATTAGACAAAGACTTGATCGCTTTAATCATATGGAAACAAAAGACAGAGTTCATCGTGCGAAAGGTATATTGAAATCTGCACAATTAATATCTGTTGAAGAAGCTTCATTAAGATTAAGTGAAATGAAACTGGGTATAGATTTAGGACATATCGAGAGTAATAACTTTAATTTTGATAATTTAATGGTTACAATACAAACACCATTCTTTGAAGGTAATGACTCGGAACAATCTGTAGATGAACAAAGAGCAACCTTTTTAAGAGAACATATATAAAATAGGAGGTTAGTTTATGCTATTTGGTAGATTAACAGAACGTGCGCAACGTGTATTAGCGCATGCACAAGAAGAAGCAATGAGATTGAATCATTCAAATATAGGTACGGAACATTTATTATTAGGTTTAATGAAAGAACCTGAAGGCATTGCAGCAAAAGTGTTAGATGCTTTCGGTATTACTGAAGAAAAAGTAACAAAAGAAGTTGAAAACTTAATTGGCCAAGGTCAAGAACAAGTTGGTGCGATTCATTACACACCAAGAGCTAAGAAAGTAATTGAACTTTCAATGGATGAAGCAAGAAAGTTAAACCATACATTTGTTGGAACAGAACATCTATTACTTGGATTAATTCGTGAGAACGAAGGTGTGGCAGCACGTGTATTTGCTAATTTAGATTTAAATATCACGAAAGCAAGAGCACAAGTTGTTAAATCATTAGGCAGTCCAGAACAAGGTTCAAAAAATGCTCAAACGACTAAAAATCAAGCAACACCAACTTTAGATGGATTAGCAAGAGACTTAACAGTCATCGCGCAAGATGGTACGTTAGATCCAGTAGTTGGTCGTTCAGATGAAATTACACGTGTCATTGAAGTGTTAAGTAGAAGAACTAAAAATAATCCGGTATTAATCGGTGAACCAGGTGTCGGTAAAACGGCTATCGTTGAAGGCTTAGCACAAGCAATCGTACAAAACGAAGTACCAGAAACATTAAAAGGTAAACGCGTTATGTCATTAGACATGGGTACTGTTGTAGCAGGTACTAAATATCGTGGTGAATTTGAAGAAAGACTTAAAAAAGTAATGGAAGAAATTCATCAAGCAGGCAATATTGTGTTATTCATCGATGAGTTACACACACTGATTGGTGCAGGTGGAGCAGAAGGTGCTATCGATGCATCAAACATCTTGAAACCAGCATTAGCTCGTGGTGAACTACAATGTATCGGTGCAACTACATTAGATGAATACCGTAAATATATTGAAAAAGATGCTGCATTAGAACGTCGTTTCCAACCTGTAACAGTTGATGAACCAAATACTGAAGATTCAATTGCGATTTTAAAAGGTTTGAGAGATCGTTACGAAGCGCATCACCGTATTAATATTTCAGATGAAGCGATTGAAGCGGCCGTTAATATGAGTGACCGTTACATTTCAGATAGATTCCTACCTGATAAAGCAATCGACTTAATCGATGAAGCAAGTTCTAAAGTAAGACTTAGAAACTATACAACACCTCCAAGTCTTAAAGAACTTGAATCAGAATTAGAAACAGTTAAGAAAGAAAAAGATGCTGCCGTACATTCTCAAGAGTTTGAAAATGCAGCTAATTTAAGAGATAAACAAACAAAACTTGAAAAACAATTAGAAGATACTAAAAACGAATGGAAAAAAGTACAAGGTGAGAAAAACACTTGTGTAACTGCTGAAGATATCGCAGTCGTTGTCGCAAATTGGACAGGTATTCCAATTACGAAATTAAACGAAACTGAGTCAGAGCGATTACTAAACTTAGAAACTATCTTACATGAACGTGTAATCGGTCAAAACGATGCAGTTAAATCTATTTCTAAAGCAGTAAGACGTGCCCGTGCTGGTCTTAAAGATCCTAAGAGACCAATTGGTAGCTTTATATTCTTAGGACCAACAGGTGTTGGTAAAACTGAACTTGCACGTACATTAGCTGATGCAATGTTCGGTGAAGAAGATGCTATGATCAGAGTGGACATGAGTGAGTTTATGGAGAAACACTCTGTCAGTCGTTTAGTAGGTTCTCCTCCAGGTTATGTAGGTCATGATGATGGTGGACAATTAACTGAAAATGTAAGACGTAAACCATATTCGGTTATCCTATTTGACGAAATTGAAAAAGCACATCCAGATGTATTTAATATCTTGTTACAAGTGTTAGATGATGGTCATTTAACAGATTCTAAAGGTCGTAAAGTAGACTTTAGAAATACTGTCATTATCATGACATCAAACGTTGGTGCACAAGAATTACAAAATGCTAAATTTGTTGGATTCGGTGCTAAAGAAAGTGGACCGGATTACGAAACTATCAGGAAAACAATGATGGATGAATTAAAACAACAATTTAGACCAGAATTCTTAAACCGTGTAGATGATATTATCGTCTTCCACAAACTTGAAAAAACACATCTTAAAGAAATTGTGAATAAAATGGCTGGTAACTTAACGAAACGATTATCAGAACAAGGTATTCACATTACGCTTTCAGATTCAACACAAGAAAAAATTGCTGATGAAGGATTTGATCCAGAATATGGTGCAAGACCATTAACACGTGCTATTCAAAAACACGTCGAAGATAATTTAAGTGAATTAATCTTATCTGGACAAGATTTAGTAGGTAAAGATGTCATTGTAGATTATAGAGATGATGAATTTAAATTCGATTTATCAGATCATAAGGAAGATAAAGAAGCAGAAGAAACTTCAAAAGCTTAAAAATCAACAATGTTAATTTAATATTATAATGAGTCCGCAAGCTATTTATCATAATAGTTTGCGGGCTTTTATATTGATTTTAAAGTATATTAATTTGTTTTTAATGTCAGTCAAGTTTAAAATATAACTATTCAATTAATACGGAGGTAACATGAATGGCCAAAAAGAAAGTAATATTTGAGTGTTTAGCCTGCGGATATCAATCTCCAAAATGGATGGGGAAATGCCCTAATTGTGGTGCATGGAACCAAATGGAAGAATCAATAGAACATAAAGAAACTAAAGGTCCTAAAAATACATTCAAGTCAGATGTACCCGCACAAAAAATAGAAAAATTAAAAGACGTTAAAGAAGAAGATACACCTAGAATTAAGACAAAAATCAATGAATTTAATCGCGTTTTAGGTGGCGGTGTTGTAGAAGGTTCGCTTGTACTCATTGGTGGTGACCCTGGTATTGGTAAATCCACATTATTATTACAAATTTGTGCGGCTTTATCTCAACAAAAAAATGTCTTATATGTTTCAGGTGAAGAATCTGTAAGACAAACAAAATTAAGAGCTGAAAGATTAGTTGAAGATTCAGGAGAATTAAATGTTTATGCTGAAACGAATTTAGAGATTATACATAGTATGGTTCAAAAAGAAAAACCAGATGTATTAGTAATAGATTCCATTCAAACTGTCTTCCACCCTGAAGTCACTTCTGCGCCAGGTTCTGTTTCTCAAGTTAGAGAATGTACACAAAATTTAATGCACATCGCAAAACAAATGAACATTGCTACATTTATTGTTGGACACGTAACGAAAGATGGACAAATTGCTGGTCCACGTTTGTTAGAACATATGGTAGATACAGTATTATATTTTGAAGGCGATACACATCATGCATACAGAATATTAAGAGCAGTCAAAAACCGTTTTGGTTCAACAAATGAAATGGGTATTTTTGAAATGAAGCAAACGGGTCTTAACGAAGTTAAAAATCCGTCTGAAATGTTCTTAGAAGAAAGAACGAAACATGTATCGGGTTCGACTATTGTGGCAACTATGGAAGGTACGAGACCTATTTTAGTTGAAGTACAAGCTTTAGTGACGCCAACGACTTTTCATAATCCACGAAGAATGGCAACAGGTATTGATCACAATAGATTAAGCTTATTGATGGCTGTATTAGAGAAGAAAGAGAATTTCTTATTACAACAACAAGACGCATATATCAAAATTGCTGGTGGTGTAAAATTAAGTGAACCCGCAGTAGATTTAAGTATTGTTATCGCAATAGCTTCAAGTTTCCAAGATAAACCTACTAAAGGTGATGATTGTTTCGTAGGAGAGGTTGGCTTAACAGGTGAAGTAAGAAGGGTTGCTAGAATTGATCAACGTGTACAAGAAGCGGCTAAATTAGGGTTTAAACGTATTATCATACCTAAAAATAATATTAAAGGTTTAGAATTCCCTGAAGGTACAGAAGTAATTGGCGTATCAACAACAAGAGAAGCATTGAAAATTGCTTTTAATGCATAATTAACCATTAGGAGGTTAACGTATGAAAATTTTAAAAGGACTAATCATACTGTGTTATTTAGTCATAGGTTCCTCACTAGGCATTATGGTGATTCCAGAACTGATTAATGCGTTTAGTATTCAACCCGAACAAGTACTGACCAATCCGTATATCGATGGTCTTATAGGTGCGGTTGTTATTTTCCTATTGTTTGGGTTTTTGATTGATAAGATTGTAGACATGGCTGATCAAGGAGAAAAATATTTATTAAAAAGGAGTATTCTTGAAATATTCTTCGCCACAGTTGGTGTCATGATAGGCTTAATGATCGCGGTTATGGTTTCGTTTATATTAGAAATGATCGGTGCACCAGTTCTGAAACATATTTTACCTATTATTATTGCTGCTTTTTTATGTTATCTAGGCTTTCAGATTGGTTTGCAAAAGCGAGAAGAAATATTACGATTATTTCCAGAAAGTATATCAAATTCTTTAACGAGACAAACAACTTCAAAATACGCCAAAATTTTAGATACAAGTGCCATTATTGACGGGAGAATATTAGACGTCGTGAAGTGTCATTTTATAGATGGAGAAATCCTCGTACCTCAAGGTGTAATTGAAGAGTTACAAGTCATTGCAGATGCTAAAGACAGTGTTAAACGCGATAAAGGACAACGTGGGTTAGATATATTAAATGAATTGAAGAAAACGGATTTCTCGATTTCAATTATTGAACCAACGTCTACACATAAAGATGTAGATGCCCTTTTAATCAATTTAGCTAAGCGATATCAAGCAAGTATTATTACAACAGATTATAATTTGAATAAAGTATGTGCATTTCAAGGTATAAAAGTTCTAAATGTAAATGATTTATCAGAAGCGATTAAACCAGTACTACACCAAGGGGATATTTTCGATTTATTAATTACGAAAATAGGTAAAGAAGATGATCAAGGTGTTGGTTATCTTGATGATGGTACAATGGTCGTCATTGAAAAAGGGCGAGAATATATAGGAAAGACAATTCCTGTTGAAGTGATGAGCTTACTACAAACTTCCTCTGGTAGAATTATATTTGCGAAGAAGGTGTCATAAATTGGGGTTTACGACAATCATTCCTGCAGCTGGACAAGGTAAAAGGATGGGAACTGAAATCAACAAATTATTTCTAGAAATTAACGGTGAAACAATTATTCGTCAAACTGTTGCCGTGTTTCAAGAAATAGATTCATGTGAACAGATTTTTATTGCTGCACATCCAGACGAAGTTGAATTAATGGAAGACCATTTAAAGGACTTTAGTAAAGTTGCTGGTGTTATTCCAGGTGGTCAAGAAAGACAACATAGCATTAATGAAGTTTTGAAAGTATTGATTGATACTGAAGTTGTAATGGTTCATGATGGTGCAAGACCATTTATTACACAAGAAAAAATCAATCAATTATATCAAAATGCCTTAACAAAAGATGCAGTGATTTTAGCAGTTCAAGCTAAGGACACAATTAAGCAAGTTATCGATGGTGTTGTTGAACAAACTTACGATCGCTCAACAATGTGGCAAGTTCAAACACCTCAAGCGTTCAAAAGAGACATAATTTTAAAAGCTTATGAACAAGCAGAAGCACAAAATTATTTAGGTACAGATGATGCTTCGTTAGTAGAGAGAGCAGGGTATAAAGTACACATATCAAATGGTGATTACGACAATATCAAAATTACAACCCACGAAGATTTAATCATTGCACATTCTATACTAGAGAAGCGAGGTATTTGCGATGTTTAGAATAGGTTACGGTTATGATGTGCATGAATTTGATCCGACAAGACCATTGATCATTGGTGGTCTTGAGATTGAACATACACATGGTTTAAATGGTCACAGTGATGCAGATGTGTTGCTCCATGCAATTACGGATGCTATTCTAGGTGCTGCAAGTCTAGGAGATATAGGAAAGCTATTCCCAGATACAGATCCAGCTTTTAAAGATGCAGATTCAAAGTTATTGCTTAAAGAATCTTATGAACAAGTTTTGAAAAAAGGATATAAACTTGGGAATGTAGATGCTACAATTGTAGCGGAACAACCTAAATTCAGGCCTTATATAGATCAAATGCGAAGTGCAATTGCTTCAGTATTAGACGTGTCTATTGAAGATATAAATGTAAAAGCAACAACGAATGAAAAATTAGGATTTCTAGGAAGAGAAGAAGGCATACAAGCACAAGCTGTGGTATTATTAACAAGTAAAGAATAAAACAGGAGTGAGACGATGAGTAACAAAGTAAGAGTAAGATACGCGCCAAGTCCGACTGGTTACTTACACATCGGTAACGCAAGAACCGCATTATTTAACTATTTATTTGCGAAACATTATAATGGGGACTTTGTTATACGTATTGAAGATACAGATATAGCCAGAAATTTAGAAGACGGAGAAGCATCACAATTTTCTAACCTTGAATGGTTAGGCTTAGATTGGGATGAGTCTGTTAATAAAGACGGAGGATACGGTCCATATCGTCAATCTGAACGTGGCGACATTTATAAGCCATTAATTGAAAAATTATTAGCTGAAGATAAAGCGTATAAATGTTATATGACTTCAGAAGAATTAGAAGCAGAACGCGAAGAGCAAATTGCAAGAGGTGAAATGCCTCGTTATGGTGGTAAACACGCACACTTAACAAAAGAAGAACAAGAAGCATTTGAAGCAGAAGGTAGACAACCAAGTATTCGCTTTAGAGTGCCACAAGATAAAGAATATAAATTCGATGACATCGTTAAAGGTGAAGTATCATTTGATTCAAATGGTATCGGCGACTGGGTAATCGTTAAAAAAGATGGTATTCCAACTTATAACTTTGCAGTTGCGATTGATGATTACTACATGGAAATTTCACACGTTATTCGTGGTGATGATCATATTTCAAACACACCTAAGCAACTTATGATTTATGAAGCGTTTGGATTCGAGCCTCCACAATTTGCGCATATGACATTAATCGTTAATGAAGAGCGTAAAAAATTAAGTAAACGTGATGGTCAAATTCTACAGTTCATCGAACAATATAAAGATTTAGGTTATTTACCTGAAGCAATCTTTAACTTTATTGGTTTATTAGGATGGTCTCCTGAAGGCGAAGAAGAAATCTTCTCTAAAGAAGAATTTATTAAGATCTTCGATGAAAAACGTCTTTCTAAATCACCAGCATTCTTTGATAAGAAAAAATTAGAATGGATTAATAACCAATACATGAAAGAAAAAGATTCTGAAACAGTCTTTGAAATGACAATTCCTCACATGGTTAAAGCAGGTCTATTACCTGAAAGTCCATCTGAAGCTGAATTATCTTGGGCAAGAGACTTAGTAGGTTTATATCAACAACAAATGAGTTATGCTGGAGAAATTGTTCCTTTATCTGAGTTATTCTTCAGAGAACATCTTGATTTCAGTGATGAAGCACAAGAAGTCTTAGATGGTGAACAAGTTCCAACTGTTATGGCTGAACTTGTGAAACAACTTGAAACTTTAGAGCCATTTGAACCAGCAGAAATTAAAAAATCAATTAAAGCTGTTCAAAAAGAAACAGGCATCAAAGGTAAACAATTATTTATGCCTATACGTGTTGCTGTTTCAGGTCAAACTCATGGCCCTGAATTGCCGAATACAATTGCGTTGTTAGGTCGATATAAAGTACTTAACAGATTAAAACGTTTTGTTTGATTTTTTTAGAACGAGAAATTATTATATAAATGACTTAAAGGACAAGTAGATTAGATAATGTGAAATTAGAGAGTACATGGTTGCTGAAAATGTGCCACATTACTTAAGCGAATGCACCTTTATTACAAATATGATGATGTTAATATTTAAAAGAGTGAGCATTTTTTAATGCTAAAAAGAGTGGGACCGTGCAAAAAGGCACCTCTAGCAATTATTGTTAGGGGCGCTTTTTGTTATCTGAGGGGGGATTTAAATGTTTAAACGAGTCAAAGATGATATTCAAATGGTATTTGATCAAGACCCTGCAGCAAGATCTTCATTTGAAGTCGTTATGACTTACTCAGGACTACATGCTATATGGAGTTATTTGATCGCTAATTGGTTCTTTAAGAAAAAAATGTACTTTATAGCAAGATCGATATCTCAAATTGCTCGATTTTTCACAGGAGTTGAAATTCATCCAGGTGCTACAATCGGCAAGAGATTATTCATCGACCATGGCATGGGTATCGTAATAGGTGAAACATGTCGTATCGGCAATAATGTAACAATCTACCAAGGTGTAACACTCGGTGGGACAGGTAAAGAACGCGGAAAAAGACATCCAGACATAGGCGATAATGTACTGATAGCTGCTGGTGCAAAAGTATTAGGTAATATTGAAGTCGGCAACAATGTGAATATTGGCGCGAACTCAGTCGTTCTCAAAGATGTACCAGATTATTCAACAGTAGTTGGTATTCCAGGTAGAATTGTTAAACAAGATGGATTGAAAATTGGTAAGAACTTTAATCATACAAATTTACCAGACCCAATATATGAACAATTAAAAGAATTAGAACGTCAACTTGAAAAGACGAAGAATGGAGAGATTGTTGATGATTACGTTATATAATACGTTAACAAGACAAAAAGAAGAATTTATTCCTATCGAAGAAGGAAAAGTAAAAATGTATGTATGTGGACCGACAGTTTACAACTACATTCATATTGGTAATGCAAGAGCAACAGTAGCATTTGATGTCGTAAGAAGATATTTAGAATACCGTGGCTACGATGTACAATATGTATCTAATTTTACAGATGTTGATGACAAATTAATCAAAGCTGCAAATGAATTAGGTGAAACAGTTCCGGAAATTGCGGATCGTTTTATTGAAGCATTCTACGAAGATACAGGTGCTTTAAATTGTAAACGTGGAACAGCGAACCCAAGAGTAATGGATCACATGGATGATATTATTGCGTTCATAGCTGTATTAGTCGAAAAAGGCTATGCATATGAAAGCGGTGGTGACGTTTATTATCGTACAAGACGTTTTGATGATTACGGTAAGTTGAGTCATCAATCATTAGATGATTTAAAAGTTGGCGCTAGAATAGAATCAGGTGAACAAAAAGAAGATGCGCTAGACTTCACTTTATGGAAAAAAGCTAAACCAGGCGAAATTAAATGGGTTAGCCCATGGGGAGAAGGTAGACCAGGTTGGCACATTGAATGTTCTGTAATGGCACAAGTTCATTTAGGCGATACGATTGATATCCATGCTGGAGGAACAGATTTGCAATTCCCTCACCACGAAAATGAAATTGCTCAATCAGAAGCACACAATGATAAGACATTCGCGAATTATTGGATGCACAATGGCTTTGTAAATATTAACAATGAAAAAATGAGTAAATCATTAGGTAACTTTATTTTAGTTCATGACATTATAAAAGAAATTGACCCTGATGTATTAAGATTCTTTATGGTAGGTGCGCACTATAGAAATCCAATAAACTATGATTTAGAACTTGTACAAGCAGCTAATAGAGGTTTAGAAAGAATTAGAAACAGTTATCAATCGTTAGTTGATAGATCGCAACATGCTGTATTAGAAGAAGATGAAACAGAACAACATATCGAACGTATTAATGAAATATTAAAAGACTTTGAAACATCTATGGATGATGATTTCAATACAGCTAATGCAATGACTGCATGGTATGACTTGAATAAATTAGCTAATAAATATTTACTTGAAAATACAACTTCTACAAAAACAATTAATCGTTTCAAAGAAGTGTATGAAATCTTTAGTGAAGTTCTCGGTGTACCTTTAGTAGGTAAACAACAAAATGAATTGCTTGATGAAGAAATTGAAGCATTAATTGAAGAACGTAATGAAGCAAGAAAAGCTAAGAATTTCCAAAGAGCGGACGAAATTAGAGACGCACTAAAAGAACAAAATATTATTCTTGAAGACACAGCTCAAGGTGTGAGGTTTAGACGTGGATAAATTAACAATTAAAATGTTAAATCCGTTATCCTTAGCTTACATGGGTGATTCGATATTAGATACGTATGTCAGAAAACATATTATCCTTAAAATAAAAGGGAAACCTAATCGATTACATCAATTGTCTAAACAATATGTTTCTGCAAAGGGACAAGCTTATGCACTTAATATTTTGATAGAGAATGAATTTTTTACAGAAGAAGAATTAGAAATTATTCAACGAGGTCGTAATGCAAAAAGTTATACGAAAGCGAAGAATACAGATATTCAAACGTATAGAAAAAGTTCAGCGATTGAAGCGGTCATCGGTTATTTATTCTTAATAGATGAAACAGAACGCTTAGAAGAACTCGTTAATAAAATGATTGAAATAACAGAAGAAAGGGTGGGAGCCAATGGATGAATCGATTATAGTTGGTAGGCATGCAGTCAAAGAAGCGATAACTTCAGGTCATACGATTAATAAAATATTAATTCAAGAAGGTATCAACAAGAAACAAATTGGTGAAATTTTAAAAATTGCAAAATCTGAAAAAATAGTCGTCCAAACTGTACCTAAATCAAAAATTGACTATTTAACAGATGTTCCACATCAAGGTATCGCGGCTCAAATTGCGCCATATCCATATAAAGAATTAGAAGATTTCATTTCAGAAACTAAAGATATTGACCATGTACCGTGCTTATTGATGTTAGATGGTTTAGAAGATCCGCATAATTTAGGTTCTATTATGAGAACAGCTGATGCAATAGGTATTGATGGCATTATTATTCCGAAGAGAAGATCCGTGCAGTTAAATGCAACAGTAGCAAAAGCTTCAACAGGTGCCATTCAACATGTTCCAGTTATTCGCGTGACGAATTTACCGCAAACAATTGAAAGACTTCAAGAAGTAGGATATTGGGTCGCAGGTACAGATGCAAAGAATGCGACTGATTATAGACAAATGGATGCTGGAATGCCACTTGTTATCGTTATAGGCAGTGAAGGCGAAGGTATGAGTCGATTAGTGAAAGATAAGTGTGATTTTTATATTAAATTACCAATGGTTGGACACGTTAATAGCTTAAATGCTTCTGTTGCAGCGAGTCTGCTTATGTATGAAGTTTATAGAAAAAGGCATCCAATAGGACAATCATAATGAAAGATATCTATTTAATTATTGATGGCTATAACTTAATAGGACAATCAAACGAATTGTCTTCCATTGCTCAAGTTTCTTTAGAAGAAGCGAGAGATAAATTGTTAATCACACTTATCAATTATAATACCCAGCATGATGGTGAAATGATTGTTGTTTTTGATGCATATGGTGTAGAAGGTACTGAATCAGTAGAATTTAAGCACGGTGTGAAAGTTGTTTATACGAAAGGGAAAGAAACAGCAGATAGTTATATCGAAAGACTAACGTATGAATTATATCGAAAGCATATTACGCATATTACAGTAGTCACAAGTGATATGAGTGAACAACATGCTATTTTTGGTTCAGGTGCGTATAGAATCTCATCTAGAGAAATGTGGTCAACAATTGCAAATCAAGAATCTGTTGTAACAAAGCATCTATCAGAAATTAAAACTAAGACGCCTAGAAATAGATTGAACTTGCCAGATGAAGTATTACAGCAATTTGAAAAATGGAGAAGAAATAATCGATAAATATGATTTTTTGGAGTTTGATTTATAAGGAACGCGCTCTGTAAAATATGCTCAAAACAATAACAAGGGATGAGCATGATGAATGACATGAATACAGACAAGCAGTTGTTAAAATGGATTGCTGACATTCAGCGTGGTGACAAAGAAGCGTTTAATCAACTATTAAATGTTTTCGAAAGTGACATTCAGAAGCGGGTAAGCACATTGAGACTACCTTATAATGATAAAGAGGACATCGCACAAATTATAAGATATAAGTTGTATAAGCAAGCACTCACATTTGATTGTGACAAGCAAGAGTCCTTTATACATTGTGTGAATGTCATTATTAAAAATGCTAAAATTGATTATATAAGAAAAGTTAAAAGTACTAAGTATCAAATATTAAAAGATTCATTGAGTATTGATGAAACAAAAAGTGATTCGGTTAATTTAATAGGGTGTCTAAGAGATGGTCATGGTCAGGATTTTGAAAATGAAATGTTAACAGAATGTTCGCTATCCTATTTGATGGATTCTAATAAACTATCACCTATAGAAACGGACATTCTAAAATTAACAGCACAAGGAAAAACAAAAAAAGAAATATCAAATGAACTAGATGTACCAGTAAAACATATATACAACGCACAATACAGATTAAAAAAGAAACTGAACAAGGCTGAAATTACTTCAGCTTTGTTTGACAATTAGGTGTTTTGTTTTGTATATTAATCTAGGATTAGAATGAATTAGGTGATAAGATGAGAAAAGTCCCTTTAAATTGCGAGAAATGCGGAGCTAGAAATTATACAGTCCCTAAAAAAGATACAGATCAACGATTAGAGCTAAAAAAGTTTTGTAAAACTTGTAATACGCATACATTGCATAAAGAATCCATCTAAAAGGAGGAAAATCAATGGCTAAAAAAGAAAACTTCTTTCAAGGCGTAAAATCAGAAATGCAGAAAACAAGTTGGCCAACTGGCAAAGAACTTGTTAAATATACAACAATAGTAGTGTGTACAGTAATCTTTTTCTTAATCTTTTTCTATGCATTAGATTTAGGAATTACAGAATTAATTAATTTGATTAGATAGTAAGGAGTGGCAAAATGTCAGAAGAGATAGGCGCTAAACGATGGTATGCAGTGCACACTTATTCAGGTTATGAAAATAAAGTCAAAACAAACCTAGAAAAGCGTGTTGAGACAATGAACATGCAAGAACAAATTTTTAGAGTTGTGATTCCTGAAGAGGAAGAAACATCTATTAAAGATGGTAAAGCGAAGACACAAATCAAGAAGACTTTCCCTGGATACGTATTAGTTGAGTTAATTATGACTGATGAATCATGGTATGTCGTAAGAAATACACCTGGCGTTACAGGTTTCGTTGGTTCTGCTGGTGCAGGATCTAAACCAAATCCATTATTACCTGAGGAAGCGAAATTCATCCTTAAACAAATGGGCATGGTAGAAAAAACTGTCGACGTAGAAGTTGAATTAGGTGAACAAGTACGCGTAACAAGCGGACCATTTAGTAACCAAGTTGGTGAAATCAAAGAAATCGATGTTGAGAAGTATAAATTAACAGTACTTGTTGACATGTTCGGTAGAGAAACACCAGTCGAAGTTGAATTCGATCAAATTGAAAAGTTGTAAAAAAACACTTGAAATTTCATAATTTCAATGTTATTATTTAAAGGTCGCGCTCGGACTATGCGCAACCATTTCGTCACGAAATGAAGAGTGGGAGGGTAAAATATCATTACCCCATGACCACATCACGATATCAAGGAGGTGCACATCGTGGCTAAAAAAGTAGTTAAAGTTGTTAAATTGCAAATTCCTGCAGGTAAAGCAAACCCAGCACCACCAGTTGGTCCTGCATTAGGTCAAGCCGGTGTGAATATTATGGGATTCTGTAAAGAATTCAACGCTCGTACACAAGAGCAAGCAGGTTTAATCATTCCAGTTGAAATTACAGTATTTGAAGATCGTTCATTTACTTTCATCACTAAGACACCACCTGCAGCAGTATTACTTAAAAAAGCAGCTAAAGTAGAAAAAGGTTCTGGTGAACCTAACAAAACTAAAGTTGCTACAGTAACTCAAGACCAAGTACGTGAAATTGCTAACACTAAAATGCCTGACTTAAACGCGGCATCTGAAGAAGCAGCTATGCGTATCGTTGAAGGTACTGCACGCAGCATGGGTATTGTCGTAGAATAATTGAGTTTTAAAGTTTAAGCAGGCGGCTATTTCGCTGTCTGCTATTGCATTGTCTTTATGGATAATGCACGTGGGAGGTAACATTCCGCTAAAACCACTAAAGGAGGAAAACAAAATGGCTAAAAAAGGTAAAAAGTATCAAGAAGCAGTTGCTAAAATCGATCGTACTGCAACATACGCTGTTGAAGAAGCGATTAAATTAGCAAAAGAAACAAGTACTGTTAACTTTGATGCATCTGTAGAAGTTGCATTTCGTTTAGGCATTGATACACGTAAGAATGACCAACAAATCCGTGGTGCTGTAGTATTACCACACGGTACTGGTAAAACACAACGTGTATTAGTATTCGCCAAAGGCGATAAAATCAAAGAAGCAGAAGAAGCTGGAGCAGATTATGTAGGTGAAGAATATATTAACAAAATCAACCAAGGTTGGTTCGACTTTGATGTAATCGTTGCAACACCTGACATGATGGGTGAAGTTGGTAAACTTGGTCGTGTATTAGGACCTAAAGGTTTAATGCCAAACCCTAAAACTGGTACAGTAACAATGGATATCAAAAAAGCAGTAGAAGAAATTAAAGCAGGTAAAGTAGAATACCGTGCTGAAAAATCTGGTATTGTTCATGCATCTATTGGTAAAGTATCATTTGACGAGCAACAATTAGTTGATAACTTCAAAACAATTCAAGATACATTAACTAAAGCTAAACCAGCATCATCTAAAGGTACTTATTTCAAATCTGTTGCTGTTACAACAACAATGGGTCCTGGTATCAAAGTTGATACTTCAAGCTTTAAATTATAATATAAAAATATTGACTTCAACTCCAAAACGCGTTATAGTTTTGGATGTGTAATATTTAACCTAAGACAGTAGGAGTTCATTTTTGAACTTAAAAAGCGATCCTACCGAGGCTTAAATTGACTTGAACGTATAAAATTCAAGCACTTTTTGCCGTGGGTAAAAAGTGCTTTTTTGTTGAGAAACCTCATCATAAAAGCACGGACAATTAATATGGAGGTGTAGAGATGTCTAATTCAAAAATCGTTGAAGCTAAACAACAAAAAGTTGATTTAATTACTGAACAACTTAAAAATTCTGTTTCAACAATTATTGTTGACTACCGTGGTTTAACAGTTGCGCAAGTTACTGAATTACGTAAACAATTACGTGAAGCAGGTATCGAATATAAAGTTTACAAAAACACTTTAGTTCGTCGTGCTGCTGAAGCTGCTGGTATCGAAGGTTTAGAAGAAACATTAACTGGTCCTAACGCAATTGCTTTTTCAAACGAAGAAGTTGTTGAACCAGCTAAAATTCTTGCTGACTTCGCTAAAGAAAACGTAGCGTTAGAAATCAAAGCAGGTGTTATCGAAGGACAAGTTGTATCTGCAGAAGAAGTTAACACTATCGGTTCATTACCATCAAAAGACGGTCTTGTATCAATGTTACTATCTGTATTACAAGCTCCAGTTCGTAACTTTGCTTATGCAGTTAAAGCTGTTGGAGAACAAAAAGAAGAAAGTGCTGAATAATTCAGCAACAAATAAAACTATTTAATGGAGGATATATATCATGTCTAATGAAAAAATTATTGAAGCAATTAAAGAAATGTCAGTATTAGAATTAAATGACTTAGTAAAAGCTATCGAAGAAGAATTTGGTGTAACAGCAGCAGCTCCTGTAGCAGCAGCTGGCGCAGCTGGTGGAGACGCAGCAGCTGAAAAAACTGAATTCGACGTTGAATTAACTTCAGCTGGGGATTCAAAAATTAAAGTTGTTAAAGCGGTTAAAGAAGCAACTGGCTTAGGCTTAAAAGAAGCTAAAGAAGTCGTAGACAACGCTCCTAAAGTTGTTAAAGAAGGTTTATCTAAAGAAGACGCTGAAGCTTTAAAAGAAAAATTAGAAGAAGTTGGCGCATCTGTAGAATTAAAATAATCTCTGTATTAAATCAAAAAACCCGTTATTATCATGATAACGGGTTTTTATTTACTCATTTAATCAATAAAGAGGTGGCGTAATGAGTCATTATTTTGATAACGATCCAAACGTGAAGTCGGAACGAGAAAGTTTCGATTATTTTTATCGCGATAACAAACTCTCTCTTCAGACAGATCATGGTGTTTTCTCAAAAGGGAAAATAGACTTTGGGTCTGATTTACTCGTAACAACGTTCTTAAATGCAAATCCCCCTGGTCCTAAAAAGAAAATATTGGATGTGGGCTGTGGTTATGGTCCAATAGGTTTAATGTGTGCGAAAGTACTTCCGCATAGTGAAGTGACTATGGTAGATGTGAACGAACGCGCATTGGATTTGGCAAAAGATAATCAACGATCTAACAACATTCAAAATGCTCAGTTGAAAGTAAGTAACTGTTTAGATGATGTATTAGATTTAGAATTTGATTTTGTATTAACAAACCCTCCAATTAGAGCAGGGAAAGAAATTGTTCATAAAATTCTTGAGCAAAGCATCGAAGTATTATCGAGTGGTGGACAGCTTCTAGTTGTTATTCAGAAGAAGCAAGGTATGCCTTCTGCAAAGAAAAAAATGCAAGATATTTTTGGTAATGCAGAAATAATCGAAAAAAGCAAGGGTTATTACATTTTAAAAAGTGTAAAAGCTTGATTTTGGTGTTTTGTTCTGATATAGTAATAGAATGTTAAAAATTATATTCAATAAGTGTGTACTTTTGCGTCGCCCTTAATTGAATGTTAGGAATAAGTCGTACGAAATAGAAAATGGAATCATTGACTTTCCGTTTTCTTTTTGTCTTATTATATTTATTTTGTAAGGCGCAAAGTTATATTCACAATATTTGAGGGGTGAATCTGTTGACAGGTCAACTTATCCAGTATGGAAGACATCGTGTTCGTAGAAGTTATGCGAGAATTTCCGAGATTTTAGAACTACCTAACTTAATAGAGATTCAAACGAAATCATATGAATGGTTTCTAAAAGAAGGTTTACTAGAAATGTTCCGCGACATTTCTCCAATTGATGATTTTACAGGTAACCTTTCTTTAGAGTTCGTAGATTACCGTCTAGGTGAA
This sequence comes from Mammaliicoccus sp. J-M41, assembly GCF_022385935.1. Taxonomy (NCBI): domain Bacteria; kingdom Bacillati; phylum Bacillota; class Bacilli; order Caryophanales; family Staphylococcaceae; genus Mammaliicoccus; species Mammaliicoccus sp. J-M41. The sequence goes on from NZ_JAJNIR010000012.1 coordinate 25,450, forward strand.
CCAAAGTATGATTTAGAAGAATCTAAAAACCGTGATGCAACATATGCAGCACCATTACGCGTTAAAGTCCGTTTAATTAACAAAGAAACAGGCGAAGTGAAAGATCAAGAAGTATTCATGGGTGATTTCCCATTAATGACTGACACTGGTACTTTTGTAATTAACGGTGCAGAACGTGTTATTGTATCTCAACTTGTACGTTCACCATCCGTTTACTTCAACGAAAAAGTTGATAAAAACGGTAAAGTGAGTTTTGGAACTACTGTAATTCCTAACCGTGGTGCATGGTTAGAATATGAAACAGATGCTAAAGATGTTCCTTACGTAAGAATAGACAGAACACGTAAATTACCAATTACAGTATTAATCCGTGCTTTAGGATTCTCATCAGATCAAGAAATCATTGATTTACTTGGTGATAATGAGTATTTAAGAAATGCATTAGACAAAGATAATACTGAAACAACAGACCAAGCATTGCTTGAAATTTATGAGCGTTTACGTCCGGGAGAACCACCAACAGTAGAGAACGCTAAAAGTCTATTATATTCACGTTTCTTTGACCCAAAACGTTATGATTTAGCGGCAGTAGGTCGTTACAAAATGAATAAAAAATTACATCTTAAACATCGTTTATTCAACCAAACTTTAGCTGAGCCTATCGTTGACGTTGAAACAGGTGAAATTGCGGCTGAAGAAGGTACTGTTTTAGACCGTCGTAATTTAGATAAAATCATCGATGTTTTAGAATCAAACGCTAATATTCATGTTTATGAACTTAATAGTGGTGTCTTAGATGAGCCAGTAGAAGTTCAAACAGTTAAAATTTATATTCCTGGTGATGAAGAAAAACGTACGACAACAGTGATTGGTAATGCATTCCCTGATGAAGCAGTGAAATGTATTACACCAGCAGATATTATTTCTTCACTATCATATTTCTTCAACTTGTTACATGGTGTAGGTTACACAGATGACATCGACCATTTAGGTAATCGTCGTCTACGTTCAGTAGGAGAATTACTACAGAACCAATTCAGAATTGGTTTATCACGTATGGAACGTGTTGTACGTGAACGTATGTCAATTCAAGACACTGATTCAATCACACCTCAACAATTAATTAATATTCGTCCAGTAATTGCATCTATTAAAGAATTCTTTGGTAGCTCTCAATTATCTCAATTCATGGACCAAGCAAACCCATTAGCAGAGTTGACGCATAAACGTCGTCTATCAGCATTAGGACCGGGTGGTTTAACTCGTGAGCGTGCTGGTATGGAAGTACGTGACGTTCACTACTCTCACTATGGTCGTATGTGTCCAATTGAAACGCCTGAGGGACCAAACATTGGTTTAATCAACTCATTATCAAGTTATGCAAGAGTTAATGAATTTGGTTTCATTGAAACACCTTATCGTAAGGTAAACATCGAAACAAACCAAGTTACTGACAGAATTGACTACTTAACAGCTGACGAAGAAGACAGCTATGTAGTTGCGCAAGCAAACTCTGTACTTGATGAAACAGGTAAATTCGTAGATGACGAAGTACTTTGTCGTTTCCGTGGGGACAACACTACGAAACCTAAAGAACGTATGGACTACATGGATGTATCTCCTAAACAAGTTGTTTCTGCAGCGACAGCATGTATTCCGTTCTTAGAAAACGATGACTCTAACCGTGCGCTTATGGGTGCGAACATGCAACGTCAAGCGGTACCTTTAATGAACCCAGAAGCACCATTTGTTGGTACTGGTATGGAACACGTAACTGCACGTGATTCAGGTGCAGCAGTAGTTGCTAAGTATAAAGGTAGAGTTGAGCACGTAGAAGCAAAAGAAATCCTTGTTAGACGTATTGTTGAAGAGAATGGAAAAGAGATCGAAACAGAATTAGATCGTTACCCATTATCTAAATTCAAACGTAGTAACTCAGGTACTTGTTACAACCAACGTCCAATCATTGCCAGCGGAGATATTGTTTCTAAAGGTGAAATTTTAGCTGATGGTCCTTCAATGGAACTTGGTGAAATGGCACTTGGACGTAACGTAGTCGTTGGTTTCATGACTTGGGACGGTTATAACTATGAGGATGCTGTAATCATGAGTGAACGTCTTGTTAAAGATGATGTTTATACTTCAATTCACGTTGAAGAATATGAATCAGAAGCTCGTGACACTAAATTAGGACCTGAAGAAATCACACGTGATATTCCTAACGTTTCTGACAATGCGCTTAAGAACTTAGATGATCGTGGTATCGTTTATGTTGGTGCTGAAGTTAAAGACGGAGATATCCTAGTTGGTAAAGTAACGCCTAAAGGTGTAACTGAATTAACAGCTGAAGAAAGATTATTACATGCAATCTTTGGTGAAAAAGCTCGTGAAGTTCGTGATACATCATTACGTGTACCTCACGGTGCAGGTGGTATTGTATTAGATGTTAAAGTATTTAACAGAGAAGAAGGCGATGATTCATTATCTCCAGGTGTAAACCAATTAGTACGTGTATACATCGTTCAAAAACGTAAAATACATGTCGGAGATAAAATGTGTGGTCGTCACGGTAACAAAGGTGTTATCTCACGTATCTTACCTGAAGAAGATATGCCTTACTTACCAGATGGAACACCAATTGACATCATGTTAAACCCATTAGGTGTACCTTCTCGTATGAATATCGGACAAGTATTAGAACTTCATCTTGGAATGGCAGCTAAGAATTTAGGTATTCATGTTGCTTCACCAGTATTTGATGGTGCAAACGATGATGATGTTTGGTCAACTATTGAAGAAGCAGGTATGGCTCGTGATGGTAAAACTGTACTATACGATGGTCGTACTGGTGAACCGTTTGATAACCGTGTATCTGTAGGTGTAATGTACATGCTTAAACTTGCACACATGGTAGACGATAAATTACATGCGCGTTCTACTGGACCATACTCACTTGTTACACAACAACCACTTGGCGGTAAAGCTCAATTTGGTGGACAACGTTTCGGTGAGATGGAAGTATGGGCACTTGAAGCTTACGGTGCAGCTTATACTTTACAAGAGATTTTAACTTATAAATCTGATGACACAGTAGGTCGTGTTAAAACTTACGAATCTATCGTAAAAGGAGAAAACATCCCTAAACCAGGTGTTCCTGAATCATTCCGCGTATTAATGAAAGAGTTACAAAGTTTAGGTCTAGACGTTAAAGTTATGGACGAACACGATAACGAAATCGAAATGCGTGATTTAGAAGATGAAGATATGATGGACAAGAAAGTTGATTTAGGTGTTTCACAAGATGCATCAATAGAAGGGCAACAAGTAACTGACTAAAAGTTAATAAAGCGCATTTGATTAACCATTTGCGCTTTACATTTGTTATACATTATCAATCAACCGGCACAACTAATTTAAATTGAAGGAGGTAGGCTCCTTGATTGATGTAAATAATTTCCATTACATGAAAATAGGACTTGCTTCACCTGAAAAGATCCGTTCTTGGTCATTTGGTGAAGTGAAAAAACCAGAAACAATTAACTACCGTACGTTAAAACCTGAAAGAGATGGTTTATTCTGTGAGAAAATTTTTGGTCCAACTAAGGACTGGGAATGTAGTTGTGGTAAATATAAAAGAGTACGCTATAAAGGCATGGTCTGTGACCGCTGTGGTGTAGAGGTTACTAAATCAAAAGTGCGTCGTGAAAGAATGGGGCACATTGAATTAGCAGCTCCAGTTTCACACATTTGGTACTTCAAAGGTATCCCAAGTCGTATGGGACTTTTACTTGATATGTCACCACGTTCACTTGAAGAAGTTATATACTTTGCTTCTTACACTGTAATTGATCCAGGTCCAACTGGATTAGAGAAGAAACAATTATTAACTGAAGGTGAATTCCGTGAGTATTATGATAAATATCCAGGTAAATTCACAGCAAAAATGGGTGCAGAAGCAATCCGTGACTTATTAAGCGATATTGACTTAGATAAAGAATTAAAAGAATTACGTGAAGAATTAGAATCAGCAACAGGACAAAGATTGACAAGAGCAATTAAACGTCTAGAAGTTGTTGAATCATTCCGTCACTCAGGTAATGACCCATCTTGGATGATCTTAGATGTATTACCAATTATTCCACCTGAAATTCGTCCAATGGTTCAATTAGATGGTGGACGTTTCGCAACAAGTGATTTAAATGATTTATACCGTCGTGTTATCAACCGTAATAATCGTTTGAAACGTTTATTAGACTTAGGTGCACCTGGTATTATCGTTCAAAATGAAAAACGTATGTTACAAGAAGCTGTAGATGCTTTAATTGATAATGGTCGTCGTGGTCGTCCAGTTACTGGACCAGGTAACCGTCCATTAAAATCATTGTCACATATGTTAAAAGGTAAACAAGGTCGTTTCCGTCAAAACTTACTTGGTAAACGTGTTGACTATTCAGGTCGTTCAGTTATCGTAGTTGGACCAAACCTTAAAATGTATCAATGTGGTCTACCGAAAGAAATGGCGTTAGAATTGTTCAAACCTTTCATTATGAAAGAACTGGTTGAACGTGAAATTGCTACAAACATTAAGAATGCAAAGGGTAAAATAGAAAGAATGGAAGAAGAAGTTTGGGATGTACTAGAAGATGTTATTAAAGAACATCCAGTACTATTAAACCGTGCACCAACACTTCACCGTTTAGGTATTCAAGCATTTGAACCTACATTAGTTGAAGGTCGTGCAATCAGACTTCATCCACTTGTAACAACTGCTTATAACGCTGACTTTGATGGTGACCAAATGGCTGTCCATGTTCCATTATCAAAAGAAGCACAAGCAGAAGCACGTATGTTAATGCTTGCAGCTCAAAACATCTTGAACCCTAAAGATGGTAAACCAGTCGTAACACCTTCTCAAGATATGGTATTAGGTAACTATTACTTAACACTTGAACGTAAAGGCGCTACTGGAGCTGGTGAAATCTTTAGTGAAACAGAAGAAGTTATTAAAGCGTATGTAAATGGTTATGTTCATTTACATTCACGTATAGCTGTTCATGCAAGATCATTAAAGAACCCAACATTCACTGAAGAACAAAACAATAAATTACTTATCACATCTGTTGGTAAGATTATTTTCAATGAAATTATGCCGGATTCATTCCCGTATATTAATGAACCAACGAATTTCAATTTAGAAAAATCAACACCTGATAAATACTTTGTATCACCTACTGATATTCCAGAAGGTGGATTAATCGAGTACTTACAAGATGTTGAACTTGTTAAACCATTTAACAAGAAATTCTTAGGTCAAATCATTGCGGAAATCTTTAATAAATTCCACATTACAGATACATCTGTAATGCTTGATAAGATGAAAGACTTAGGATTTAAATATTCATCTAGAGCTGGTATTACAGTTGGGGTTTCTGACATTGTGGTACTTCCTGATAAACAAGAAATTATTGGAGAAGCAGAAATCAAAGTAGATAAAGTACAGAAACAATTTAGCCGTGGTTTAATTACTGAAAGCGAACGTTATGCTGCTGTAATTGAAATTTGGACAAAAGCTAAAGATGATATTCAAGCAAAATTAATGATGTCATTAGACAGCTTAAACCCAATCTTCATGATGAGTGACTCTGGTGCCCGTGGTAACGCATCAAACTTCACTCAATTAGCTGGTATGCGTGGTTTGATGGCTAACCCATCTGGTCGAATTATCGAGTTACCTATTAAATCTTCATTCCGTGAAGGTTTAACAGTACTTGAATACTTCATCTCTACTCACGGTGCGCGTAAAGGTCTTGCCGATACAGCACTGAAAACTGCCGATTCAGGTTACTTAACACGTCGTCTAGTTGACGTAGCACAAGATGTTATCGTTAGAGAAGAAGACTGTGGAACTGACCGTGGATTACTTGTTTCAGATATTAGAGAAGGATCAGAGTTAATCGAACCATTCATTGAACGTATTGAAGGTCGTTACTCTAAAGAAACATTACGTCATCCTGAAACAGATGAAGTAATTATTAAAGTTAATGAATTAATAACTGCTGATATTGCTAAACAAATAGTTGATGCAGGTATTACTGAAATGCATATTCGCTCTGCATTTACATGTAATACTCGTCACGGTGTATGTGAAAAATGTTATGGTAAGAACTTAGCAACTGGTGAACAAGTTGAAGTTGGTGAAGCAGTTGGTACAATTGCTGCACAATCAATCGGTGAACCAGGTACTCAGCTTACAATGCGTACATTCCATACAGGTGGTGTGGCAGGTGCCGATATCACTCAAGGTTTACCTCGTATTCAAGAGCTATTTGAAGCACGTAACCCTAAAGGACAAGCTGTTATTTCTGAAATTAATGGTGAAGTAACTGAAATTACGATCGTTAAAGATCGTCAACAAGAAATTAAAGTTAAAGGCGAAAATGAAATCCGTACTTATAACGCACCAGGTACTGCTCGACTTAAAGTTGAAGAAGGTCAATACGTAGAACGTGGTGAAGTTATGACTGAAGGTTCAATTGAACCTAAAGGATTACTAGCTGTTGCAGGCTTAAATGCTACTCAAAGTTACTTACTTAAAGAAGTACAAAAAGTTTACCGTATGCAAGGTGTTGAAATTTCAGATAAACACGTTGAAGTTATGGTTAGACAAATGCTTCGTAAAGTAAGAATTATTGAAGCAGGAGATACTAAATTATTACCAGGTGCATTAGTTGATATTCATATATTCACTGATGCAAACAGAGAAGTATTTGCGACGCGTAAACGTCCAGCAACTGCTAAACCTGTATTACTTGGTATTACGAAAGCATCTCTTGAGACTGAAAGTTTCTTATCAGCTGCTTCATTCCAAGAAACAACAAGAGTACTTACAGATGCTGCTATTAAAGGTAAACGTGATGACTTACTTGGACTTAAAGAAAATGTTATCATCGGTAAATTGATCCCTGCCGGAACAGGTATGAGAAGATATACTGGTGTTGACTTTGAAAAAGTTGAAAAAGAAGTAGTACCTGAAGAACAAGTTGTGACTGACTAATATATATGGGCTGTTCTAGGTTCCTAGAACAGCTTGTATTTTATTATAAAAACACCTTGAAAATGATTGACTTTATAACTGTGCAATGTTATTATTGTTAAGGTTGATGAAAGCAGACGCTTTGGAGGATATGAAATGTCTAATGAAAAAGCCTTAAGCTTAAATCAAGACAGTTATGTCATTGGTTTAAAACAGACCACTAAAGCATTATTGAAGCATGATGTACGTCAAGTAATCATTGCTCAAGATGTCAATATTCATATTTTGTCGAAAGTGTTATCGATAGCATTTGAGACAGGCGTTCCGATAAGTTATAGTCCTAGTCGACAAGAACTTGGATCACGCTATGGAATAGAAGTTAATGCGACAGTTGTTGCATTGCTTAAATAAATGTGTAAGCTGTGCTTACTATTTTTATTTGACTTAAAATGAACCACCTGGATGTGTGGAATTAAGAAATGAAGAGAGGAGGACATTAAAGATGCCTACTATTAACCAATTAGTACGTAAACCTCGTACTAGTAAATCACAAAAATCAACTGCACCAGCATTAAACAGAGGTTACAATAGCATGAAGAAAAAAATGACTACTGTATACTCTCCTCAAAAACGTGGTGTATGTACTCGTGTAGGAACTATGACGCCTAAAAAACCTAACTCAGCTTTACGTAAATATGCTCGTGTTCGTTTATCAAACAACATCGAAGTAAACGCGTATATCCCTGGTATTGGCCACAACTTACAAGAACACAGTGTTGTACTTATTCGTGGTGGACGTGTAAAAGACTTACCTGGTGTGCGTTACCATATCGTACGTGGTGCTTTAGACACTTCTGGTGTTGACGGTCGTATGCAAAGCCGTTCACTTTATGGTGCTAAAAAACCTAAAGCTGCTAAAAAATAATTTGACATTAAATTTCTGTAAATAACAGTTTTTTAAATGACGATAAAACAATTAAACTTTATAATGAGGAAGGAGGATTACGATTATGCCTCGTAAAGGTCCAGTTGCAAAAAGAGATGTTTTACCAGATCCAATTCACAACTCTAAATTAGTAACAAAATTAATCAACAAAATCATGCTTGATGGTAAACGTGGTACTGCTCAAAGAATTCTTTATTCTGCATTCGAACTTGTTCAAGAACGTTCAGGTAAAGATGCTATGGAAGTATTCGATGAAGCTATCAACAACATCATGCCTGTACTTGAAGTTAAAGCTCGCCGTGTAGGTGGTTCAAACTATCAAGTACCTGTAGAAGTACGTCCAGAACGTCGTACTACTTTAGGTTTACGTTGGTTAGTTAACTACGCGCGTCTTCGTGGTGAAAAAACTATGGAAGAGCGTTTAGCTAATGAAATCTTAGATGCTGCCAATAACACTGGTGGTGCTGTTAAGAAACGTGAAGACACTCACAAAATGGCAGAAGCTAACAAAGCGTTTGCTCATTACCGTTGGTAAGATAGAACTTAGAACCCTAAGCGTTAAAATTATAAAGAGGCTTATTTATAGGTCATCTATAGTTTTTTAAACACTTAGGGTATCAAAGTATCTATATAAACAACAACCAAATATCCAATGTTTTGGAAGGAGTAAGAATACTATGGCAAGAGATTTTTCTTTGAAAAACACTCGTAATATCGGTATCATGGCTCACATCGATGCTGGTAAAACTACTACTACTGAACGTATTCTTTATTACACAGGCCGTATCCATAAAATTGGTGAAACACATGAAGGTGCTTCACAAATGGACTGGATGGATCAAGAGCAAGAGCGTGGTATTACAATCACTTCTGCTGCGACTACTGCACAATGGGATGGTCACCGTGTAAACATCATCGATACACCAGGACACGTAGACTTCACAGTTGAAGTTGAACGTTCATTACGTGTACTTGATGGTGCTGTAACTGTTCTTGATGCGCAATCAGGTGTTGAACCTCAAACTGAAACAGTTTGGCGTCAAGCTACAACTTACGGAGTACCTCGTATTGTATTCATTAATAAAATGGACAAAATGGGTGCTAACTTTGAATATTCAGTTGGTACACTACATGAGCGTTTACAAGCAAATGCTCACCCAATTCAGTTACCAATTGGTGCGGAAGACGATTTCAACGCTATTATTGATTTAGTAGAAATGAAATGTTTCCAATACACTAATGACTTAGGTACTGAAATTGACGAAATTGAGATCCCAGAATCTCACAAACAACAAGCTGAAGAAGCTCGTGAAGCTTTAATTGAAGCTGTTGCTGAATCAAATGACGATTTAATGGAAAAATACTTAGGTGGAGAAGAAATCACAATTGATGAGCTTAAAGCGGCTATCCGTCAAGCTACTTGTGACGTTGAATTCTACCCAGTATTATGTGGTACAGCATTCAAAAACAAAGGTGTTCAATTAATGTTGAACGCTGTTATTGACTACTTACCATCACCATTAGATGTTAAACCTATTATCGGACATAGAGTTGATAACGAAGATGAAGAAGTAATTGCTAGACCTGATGACTCAGCGCCTTTCGCTGCATTAGCGTTTAAAGTAATGACTGACCCATTCGTAGGTAAATTAACATTCTTCCGTGTTTATTCAGGTACAATGGAATCTGGTTCATACGTAAGAAACTCTACTAAAGGTAAACGTGAACGTGTAGGTCGTATCCTACAAATGCACGCTAACTCTCGTGAAGAGATTTCTACTGTATATTCTGGTGACATTGCAGGTGCTGTTGGTCTTAAAGATACTGGTACTGGTGATACTTTATGTGATGAAAAAGATAACATTATCTTAGAATCAATGGAATTCCCAGAACCTGTTATTCACTTATCTGTTGAGCCTAAATCTAAAGCTGACCAAGATAAAATGACTAACGCATTAGTTAAATTACAAGAAGAAGATCCAACATTCCATGCACACACTGACCATGAAACTGGACAAGTTATCATCGGTGGTATGGGTGAATTACATCTTGATATCTTAGTAGACCGTATGAAACGTGAATTCAAAGTAGAATGTACTGTTGGTGCTCCAATGGTATCTTACCGTGAAACGTTCAAAGAATCTGCACAAGTTCAAGGTAAATTCTCTCGTCAATCAGGTGGACGTGGACAATATGGTGATGTTCATATTGAATTCACACCTAACGAACAAGGTGGCGGCTTCGAATTCGAAAACGCTATCGTCGGTGGTGTAGTTCCTCGTGAATACATTCCATCAGTTGAAGCTGGTCTTAAAGACGCTATGGAAAACGGTGTATTAGCTGGATATCCATTAGTTGACGTTAAAGCTAAACTATATGATGGTTCATATCATGATGTCGATTCATCTGAAATGGCCTTCAAAGTTGCTGCGTCATTAGCACTTAAAGAAGCAGCTAAAAAATGTAACCCTGTAATCTTAGAGCCAATGATGAAAGTTGAAATCGTTATGCCTGAAGAGTACATGGGAGACATCATGGGTGACGTAACAAGTCGTCGTGGACGTGTTGAAGGTATGGAAGCACGCGGTAACGCTCAAGTTGTTCGTGCATTTGTTCCACTTTCAGAAATGTTCGGTTACGCTACAAACTTACGTTCTAACACTCAAGGTCGTGGTACTTATACTATGGTATTTGACCACTACGAAGAAGTTCCTAAATCAATTTCTGAAGAAATTATCAAGAAAAACAAAGGTGAATAATACATTCGCTTTAATAAATTGATTTTTTCCTCAAAATGATTTATAAATTAACTATAGGTTATCCTCATGATGGTGAGTAACCATCATGAGGATTAAATAAAAAATAATTTTTAATATGAATAGGAGAGATTTTATAATGGCTAAAGAAAAATTTGATCGCTCAAAAACACATGCCAATATTGGTACTATCGGTCACGTTGACCATGGTAAAACTACTTTAACAGCTGCTATCGCAACTGTATTAGCAAAACGTTCTGGTGACGGAGAAGCTCGTTCTTACGCCCAAATCGATAACGCTCCAGAAGAAAAAGAACGTGGTATTACAATCAATACTTCACACATCGAATATGAAACTGAAAAACGTCACTATGCGCACGTTGACTGCCCAGGACACGCTGACTATGTTAAAAACATGATCACTGGTGCTGCTCAAATGGACGGCGGTATCTTAGTAGTATCTGCTGCTGACGGTCCAATGCCTCAAACTCGTGAGCACATTCTTTTATCACGTAACGTAGGTGTTCCTGCATTAGTAGTATTCTTAAACAAAGTTGACATGGTTGACGATGAAGAATTATTAGAATTAGTTGAAATGGAAGTTCGTGACTTATTATCTGAATATGACTTCCCAGGCGACGACGTTCCTGTAATTGCTGGTTCAGCATTAAAAGCATTAGAAGGCGACGAAGCTTACGAAGATAAAATCCTGGAATTAATGGAAGCTGTTGATACATTCATTCCAACTCCAGAACGTGACTCTGACAAACCATTCATGATGCCAGTTGAGGACGTATTCTCAATCACTGGTCGTGGTACTGTTGCTACTGGCCGTGTTGAACGTGGTCAAATCACTGTTGGTGAAGAAGTTGAAATCATCGGTTTAACTGAAGAATCTTCTAAAACAACTGTAACTGGTGTTGAAATGTTCCGTAAATTATTAGACTTCGCTGAAGCTGGAGATAACATCGGTGCATTATTACGTGGTGTTGCTCGTGAAGACGTTAACCGTGGTCAAGTATTAGCTAAACCAGGTTCAATCACACCTCACACTAAATTCAAAGCTGAAGTTTATGTATTATCTAAAGACGAAGGTGGACGTCATACTCCATTCTTCACAAACTACCGCCCACAATTCTATTTCCGTACTACTGACGTAACTGGTGTAGTTAACTTACCAGAAGGTATTGAAATGGTTATGCCTGGCGACAACGTTGAAATGGACGTTGAATTAATTTCACCAATCGCTATTGAAGACGGTACTCGTTTCTCAATCCGTGAAGGTGGACGTACAGTTGGATCAGGCGTTGTTACAATCATCGAAGCTTAATTCGATATTGAATAAACTTGATTAAACAAAATAAAAGCCGAGACATTAAGTTGTCTCGGTTTTTTTAATTGCTTATTTTTCTAATTTATCACTATGTTCAATAATAGATAAGAATAATTTGACGCTATTTTGTAGTGATTGTTCATCTAAATCGAATTTTGGATGGTGATGCGGATAAGTCGCTTTAAGTGCTTCGTTACCTACACCAGTAAAGAAATATGTTCCTGGAACGTGTTGTAAGAAATAACCAACATCTTCGCCACCTAAAGAAGGAGGGAAATCGAAAGCTTCTTCAACTGAATCAATTTCGGAAGCAAGTTTTTTAGCCCATTCTGTTTCTTTCTCATGATTTACTACTGGTGGATAGCCATCGTGATATTTCAAATGACATTTAACACCATAACTTGATTCGATACCGTTTAATATACCGTTCAAACGTTCTTTAATTTGATCTTTAACGTATGGTAAATACGTTCTAATAGTGCCTGATAATTGAACCTTATCCGCGATAACATTGAATGCATTACCACCTTTAAATGTACCGAACGTTACGACAGCCGATTCTAATGGATCTACTGTTCTTGAAACGATACTTTGTGCTTGGACAATCAATGAAGATGCAGCAACGATTGGATCTTTAGCTAGTTGAGGCATAGCACCATGTCCGCCTAGTCCTTGTATATCAATTTCAAATGAATCAGCTGCAGCATATGCTGGTCCAGAACAAAATCCAACTTTATTCGCGTCAATATGACTTGCTGTATGTGTTCCGAAGACATAATCCACACCATCGAGTGCACCAGCTTCTACCATCGCTTTAGCGCCACCAGGAAGTGACTCTTCAGCATGTTGATGGATTAACACGACATTCCCATGAATATCTTGCTCGTGCTTTTTAAGAATTTTTGCAGTGATGAGTAAACTTGCTGTATGGGCATCATGACCACAAGCATGCATCACACCGTCTACTTTAGATTTATAAGGTACATCTTTCTCGTCTTGAATTGGCAATGCATCAAAATCAGCTCTTAATGCAATCGTTGGTCCTTCATGTCCACCTTTAATATAACCTAATAAGCCATTACCACCGACATCTCTTTTAACTTCAATTCCAAGGTTTTCAAGATAATCAGCTATGTATTTCTTTGTATTTTCTTCTTGAAAAGAAAGTTCGGGATGCTGATGTAAATGTCTTCTAATTTCTATTAATTCATCCATGTATTGATTAACTTCAGTCGTTAATGTCATGAATATCATTCCTTTCCATAAACTTAAATGTTGTGAGTAAGAAGATGCGTACAGCGTTTATTAAGCCTTGCTCATCAATATCAAACTTTGGATGGTGATGAGGGAAATCGGCTTTGAAATGCTCGTTTCTCGTGCCTGTATAGAAAAATGCACCGGGAACACGCTGTTGATAATAAGAAAAATCTTCTCCACCTAGACTTGCTTCTAATTCTACGAGTTCTTCAACGCTATCAATTTCTTTAGTCGCTTCTAATATAAGATCAGTTTCACGCTCCGTGTTTATGACAGGAGGATACCCTTTACTATATTTTAAGTCATAAGTAACGTCGGTAGAAGTCGCAATGCCTTCTAATACTTTCTTAAATCCTTCTATGACACTATTTTGTGTATCTGAGTCGAAAGTTCTAATCGTTCCACCAATTTTGCATGTATCTGGTATGACATTATTCGTTTCTCCAGCATTAAACATTGTAATAGATAGAACGGCAGGAGAGAGTGCACTTGTTTTACGTGAAACAATGTATTGTAAATCGTTACACAATTGTATACCTGCAGCGAGTGGATCAATCAATTGATCTGGATGAGCAGCATGTCCACCTCTACCTTTCAAAGTAATCCAAAAATCATCTGGTATACCTGTTGTAGTACCGTATTTATAGCCAATTTTACCAACATCTAAATGACTAGATACATGTTGCCCGATAATCGCATCAACGCCTGTTAAACACCCGTCAGCAATCATTTGAATAGCACCACCAGGATCGACTTCTTCAGCATGTTGGTGAATAAAGACGACGCGACCATTAATTTCATCTTTATGTTCAGATAAAATTTTCGCAGTCATTAACAATACAGCCGTATGGGCATCGTGACCACAAGCGTGCATGACACCATCAACAGTTGATTTGTAAGGTACTTCTTTTTCATCTTGGATAGGTAATGCATCAAAATCAGCTCTAATCGCTAATGTAGGACCTTCTTTATCCTTGTTTAATGTACCTACAACACCACGTCCTCCGACGCCTTCACGAACGTCAATGCCTAATTCTCTTAAGTAATGTGCAATATAAGCAGGTGTCTTCACTTCTTCAAAAGATAATTCTGGATTCATATGTAAATATCTTCTGATTTCAATCATTTCATCATAATAGTCTTCAACTTTTTGTAATAAAATATTTTTCATTCTTATAGAACACCTTCTATCTCAAGTACTTGAATAAACATTTGTGTCGTCGTCTTCATCGCTTCTTCGTCTAAATCAAACATAGGGTGATGGTGTGGGGCAGTTGAGCCTTTATCTTCATTACCACTACCTGTTAGGAAGAAACAACCTGGACGATTAAGTAAGTAGTATGAGAAATCTTCACCTATCATCATAGGAGGGATGTCTTCATAAGTTAAATCTAAGCGCTCAGCAGCTTCTTTAACCACTTCATATTGTTCTTCGTGATTGACGACTGTAGGATAGCCTCTACGGTATTCAAAGTCATAAGTCGCGTTATTGGCTAAACAAATTCCTTTTAAGACACGTTCAAGCTCAGCCTCTATTGTGTCTTTAACTTCTGGTTTAAACGTTCTAACAGTACCCGCTAAAGTAGCCGTATCACTAATAACATTAAATGCAGTACCCGCATCTACTTTCCCAACTGTAATCACACCTCGATCAATTGGGTCTATGTTTCGAGAAATGATTTTTTGGATGCTAGAAATGTATTCAGCTACGATTACAATCGGATCGATTGATGTATGAGGTTTAGCACCGTGACCACCTTTACCTTGAATGGTCACTTCAAAGTAGTCAGGTGATGCCATCATTTCATTAGGACGTGTCTTAATTGAAGATGTTTCATGACCACTCCAAAAATGGTTTCCATAAACTTTATCGACACCTTCTAATGCACCATCATCAACCATTGGATTAGCACCGCCAGGACTTAACTCTTCTGCATATTGAAAAATAAAAACAACATTCCCTTTAAGCAAATGTTGATGTTCATGCAGTATTTCACAGAATGTTAAGAGTGTAGCGGTATGACCATCATGACCACAAGCATGCATTACACCATCAACAGTCGATTTATAAGGTACGTCTTTTTCATCTTGAATAGGTAAAGCATCAAAGTCTGCACGAAATGCGATCGTTTGACCAGGTTCATTCCCTTTTAATTTAGCGACAATACCACGTTCCCCGACTGGCGCTTTAATCTCTAATTTATCTAGTTTCTTTAATTCAGATAAAATAAAATCATGAGTTTTTTCCTCATGATAGGATAGTTCAGGATTTTTATGCATATATCTTCTGATGTCTACAAGTCGATCGAATTTTTTATCTACTTCTTCTTTCCAATTAACCATTCATAAACCTTCTTTCAGTTCTTTAAAAATATAATATGATAATTGTAGCAAAATTTATAGAAAATTTAAACAATTCAATTTGAGATGATAACGCTTAATTCTTTGATTTTGATGTGTTATGATTGAGAAAAAGTGCTAAAGGAGAAGGTTTAAATGGTACAAACATTAGATTCATTCTTACAAACAAATTTAAATGAATTAAAAGACAATGGTCTATATAACGAGATTGATGTCGTTGAAGGTGCAAATGGTGCTGAGATTACAATTGGAGGTAAAAATTACATTAACTTATCTTCAAATAACTATCTTGGATTAGCAACAGATGAAGATTTAAAGAAAGCTGCTAAAGATGCGATAGATTCTCACGGTGTAGGTGCGGGGGCAGTACGTACAATTAATGGTACATTAGACTTGCATAGAGAACTTGAAGAAACTTTAGCTCAGTTCAAAGGTACTGAAAGTGCAATTGCATACCAATCAGGCTTTAACTGTAACATGGCTGCTATTTCAGCTGTTATGAATAAAAATGATGCAATCTTATCTGATGAATTAAACCATGCTTCAATTATTGATGGATGTCGTTTATCTAAAGCGAAAATTATTCGTGTTAATCACTCAGATATGGATGATTTAAGAGCGAAAGCTAAAGAAGCGGTTGAATCAGGTCAATATAATAAAGTTATGTACATTACAGATGGCGTATTCTCAATGGATGGAGACGTAGCAAAATTACCTGAAATTGTAGAAATTGCTGAAGAATTTGGCTTAATCACATATGTTGATGACGCGCATGGTTCTGGTGTAATGGGTAAAGGCGCAGGTACAGTTAAACATTTCGGACTTCAAGACAAAATTGATTTCCAAATCGGAACACTATCAAAAGCAATTGGAGTTGTAGGTGGTTATGTAGCTGGTACTAAAGATTTAATCGACTGGTTAAAAGTTGCTTCAAGACCATTCTTATTCTCAACTTCATTAGCACCTGGAGACACTAAAGCTATTACAGAATCAGTGAAAAAATTAATGGCTTCTACAGAATTACATGATAAATTATGGGATAACGCTAATTACTTAAAAGAAGGCTTAAAAGCAAAAGGCTTCGATATTGGTCATTCAGAAACACCAATTACACCTGTAATTATCGGTGAAGAGAAAAAAGCTCAAACATTTAGTAAGAGATTAATGGACGAAGGTGTATATGCGAAAGCAATCGTATTCCCAACAGTTCCAAGAGGTACTGGCCGTGTAAGAAATATGCCAACAGCTGCTCACACTAAAGAACAACTAGATCAAGCAATTGATATTTATGAAAAAATCGGTAAAGAATTAGGATTACTATAATTAATATTTCATCAAGCGCATGGGACAAATGTATACGTCCCATGCGCTTTTAATTTGATAGTTTGAGTTAGTAACAAAACTTAGTACTTTTGTAATTAAGGGGGCTGTTAGTAACAAAACTCCGTACTTTTGTAACTAAGGGTGCTGTTAGTAACAAAACTCTGAACTTTTGTAATTAAGGAGGGCGTTAGTAACAAAACTCTGAACTTTTGTAATTAAGGGAGCTGTTAGTAACAAAACTCTGAACTTTTGTAATTAAGGGTGCTGTTAGTAACAAAACTCTGAACTTTTGTAACTAAGGAGGGCGTTAGTAACAAAACTCCATACTTTTGTAACGAAACGTACCGTAACTAACATTTTATTCTCAACTTATGTATTACAATACGATTGTTTTTTTGTATTAGGTAACTTAATTTATCATTCTTATGTACTTCTGAAGTATACAAAACGGTAAAAATATAGTAAAATATCATTGAAGAAAGCGCTTTTGTATTTCTTGAGCGCACAAATGAACATTTCAACAATACAGGAGGATTTAAAATGAAAAAGATAATAATCACTGGGGCGTTAGGACAAATAGGGACAGAATTAGTTATAAAGCTAAGAAATAAATATGGTAATGAAAATGTATTAGCGACTGATATTAGAGAACCAGAAAGTGACAGCGAAATTAACAATGGACCATTTGAAATTTTAGATGTTACAGATCAAGAAAGATTTCATGAATTAGTTGAAAACTTCAATGCAGATACTTTAATGCATATGGCAGCATTACTTTCAGCAACTGCTGAAAAGAATCCACTATTCGCTTGGAATTTAAATATGGGTGGATTAGTGAATGCACTTGAAATAGCACGTGAATTCGATATGCAATTCTTCACACCAAGTTCAATCGGTGCGTTTGGACCAAATACACCTAAAGATATGACACCACAAGTTACAATTCAAAGACCAACTTCAATGTATGGTGTAAACAAAGTAGCTGGGGAATTATTATGTGACTATTACTACACGAAATTTGGCGTAGATACGAGAAGTATGAGATTTCCTGGGTTAATCTCTTATGTTAAAGAACCAGGTGGCGGTACAACTGACTATGCAGTGGAAATTTATTTCAAAGCTATCAGAGAAGGAAGATACGACAGCTATATAGATAAAGGTACATTTATGGATATGATGTTCATGGATGATGCTATTGATGCAATCATTAAATTGATGGAAGCGGATAGTTCACGATTAATTAACCGTAATGCATATAATGTGAGCGCAATGAGTGTTGATCCTGAGACAATTAAAGCTGCTATCCAAAAACATATGCCTGATTTCGAATTAGGTTATGATGTGGATCCAGAAAGACAAGCAATTGCTGATAGCTGGCCAAATTCTATTGATTCAACTTGTGCGAAAGAAGAGTGGGATTTCTCACCAACTTATGATTTAGAAAAAATGACTTCATTAATGCTTAAAGCTATTGAAGAAAAAGATAATTTAGCTAAGCAGTAATTTTATTGTGTATATTTTTTAAATTTTCCAAAAATTCATTGAATAACACCTCTATGACTGATATACTTGATAACATTAATTATTAATTAGCCTAGGAGGAATCATTATGACAGAAACATTTTACGTAGAAAAGCGTGAACAGCTTAAAGAGAAACCGGATTTTTCAAATTTGGTCTTTGGCGAAATCTTTACTGATTATATGCTATCTATGTCATATAAACAGGGTGAAGGCTGGTCAGAGCCAAAAATAATTCCATATGGGCCGATTACGTTGTCACCAAGTGCACAAGGTCTTCATTATGGACAAACAGTGTTCGAAGGAATGAAAGCATATAAAGATGGTGATGAAGTTACGTTATTCAGACCTGACCAAAATTTCAAGCGAATTAATTTATCTTTAAAAAGACTTGAAATGCCTCAAATCGATGAAGAAAAAGTGTTGAACGGTTTAATTCAACTTATTGATTTAGAGCGCGATTGGATTCCAAGTGGAGAAGGTCAATCTTTATATGTTAGACCATTTGTATATGCAACTGAACCATACTTAGGTGTGCGTTCTTCTACGGACTATGAATTTTTAGTAATACTTTCTCCAGTAGGCGCTTATTACGGTGATGATCAAATGAAACCAACAAGTATATATGTTGAAGATGAATATGTACGTGCTGTAAGAGGTGGCGTTGGATTTGCTAAATGTGGTGGTAACTACGCAGCAAGTTTAATCGCGCAAACACGTGCTAATGAACTTGGATTTGATCAAGTATTATGGTTAGACGGCGTTGAACAAAAATACATCGAAGAAGTCGGAAGTATGAATATATTCTTCGTCATCGATGGTAAAGTTGTAACACCTGAGTTGAATGGTAGTATTTTACCAGGTATTACACGTAAAACAGTTCTCGAACTTGCTCAAGAGTTAGGTTATGAAACTGAAGAGAAACGATTATCTATTGATGATATTATAAATGCTCATCATGACGGTTGTTTAACAGAAATTTTTGGAACAGGAACTGCAGCAGTTATTTCTCCAGTAGGATTCCTAAAATACGAAGAAGCTGAAATTACAATTAATAATAATGAAATCGGTCCGGTTACTCAAACGTTATTTGATGAATATACAGCAATCCAAACAGGTAAGAAAGAAGATAAACATGGTTGGAGAGTTGTTGTAGGACAAGAAAGCCACATTGAAATTGTGTAAATAAATTCAATAATAAGAAGAGAGTCTGAGACAGTATCTGTAGCAGGCTCTTTTTTAAAGGAGTAAAGTGATGATTAAATGGTTATTATTTGATAAAGATGGGACATTGCTTAAGTTTGATGAAACATGGTCTGAAATATCACTTGTGATGATTGATCGCTTTGTAGAGAAATATCATATAGAGCAAAAACAATCATTACAAGAAGCGTTAGGATATGTAGATGGACAATTTCTATCAAGTGGTATATTAGCATCTGGAACGTTAGCTGATATCGTACGTGTGTTTACACAATTTGCAGAGAATGCTGATCCAAAAGAAATTGAAGACTGGACAGTACAATTAAGCAAAGATTTAATCGCAGAGTACGAACCAGAAACGATCGTTATAGAAGGAATGGTAGAAACATTAACAGCATTTAAAGAGAAGTCATACCAAATCGCAATTATAACAAGTGATGATATCGACGGGACAAATCGATTTATTCAAGATGCAGGTGTAGGTCATTTAATAGATGAAAAAATAACAGCATCTATTAACGGTTATCAAAAGCCAAATCCAAAAATGGTAGAAGCATTTTATGAAAAATGGAAAGCATCACCAGATGAAATTGTGATTATAGGCGATACACCAACAGATATACAAATGGGTAAGAATGCACACTTCAAGAAAGTTATTGGCGTTCTGAGCGGTACGGGTAATAAAGAAGATTTATCAGAAGCAGACTTTATTTATCAAGATATTAATGAATTTTACGCACAAGAAGCGGAATGGAGTAAATAAAATAAAAGGCCATAAATATGCTAATAACAGCATGTTTATGGCCTTTTTATTATTTCACGCGTGTATCGATTGAACGGTGTGTTTCAATGACATGCGCAATTTTATCTATAATATGGTTAATGGAATCTGGATCTTCGTATAAGTCATAGTCGTTAATATTTACACGTACAACTGGACATTCTGTAAAGTTATTAATCCAATTATCGTAACGTGAGAATAATTTTTTCCAGTATGCTTCATCTGTTTCAATTTCCATTTGACGTCCACGTCTTTGGATACGTTGGATAACATCATTATAGTCACATTCTAAATAGATTAATGCATCAGGTTTAGGGAAGTAAGGTGTCATAACCATTGCTTCAAATAATTCTCTATACGTCGCATAATCTTCTTCCGTCATTGTGCCTTGTTCTTCGTGCATTTTAGCAAATATATCAACGTCTTCATATATTGAACGGTCTTGGATAAATCCGCCACCATATTCGAACATTCTCTTTTGTTCTTTAAAGCGTTCTGCTAAAAAGTAAATTTGTAGATGGAAACTCCAACGTTCGAAGTCGTGATAAAATTTTTCTAAATAAGGGTTGTTATCGACTTTTTCAAAAGAAGTCTTGAAGTTTAGTCGTTCGCTAAGTGCTTGTGTTAAAGATGATTTTCCAACACCAACAGTACCAGCAATTGTGATGATAGCATCATTTGGTATGACTTTATTTGTCATGTATAATCTCTCCAATCAAAGGTTGTAATAAGTTTAAGACTTGTTGATAATCTGCGGTGTTATTCACGAAATCTAAATGAGAAGTATCGATTTGAATGGCATCAATTTCATTTTTTACTTCTTCATAAAATTGATTATAGTCACGTTTAAGTTGAGCTAAATAATCATTTTCAATTTGAGTTTCGTATGATCTATTTCGATGGGCAATTCGTTGTTGAAGTACTTCGAGGGATGCATCGAGAAAGATAATTTGGTCAGGCATGCGAATATCTTCAGTTAAGATATCATAAATTCTACTAAATTTATCAAATTCAGTTTCATTTAATGTGTTTTTAGCGAAAATCTTATTTTTAAAGATATGATAGTCGCTCACAATACCGTTAATATTTTCTAAATCGGTTAACTGTTTGTAACGATGACACAAGAAGAACATTTCGGTTTGAAAGCTCCACTTAGAAATATCGTCATAAAAATCACTTAAGTATGGATTCTCATCAACAATTTCAAATTCTTCAGTGTAATGGAGCGCTTCAGCAAGCTTTTTCGTTAAAGAGCTTTTCCCGACGCCGATAGGTCCTTCAATTGCGATAAAGGTTTTTTTCATATATATCTCTCCAGATGTTAAAATAGACATACCTATTCTATCACAAATTAAACGGAGTGAAATGTGACGTGCATGAAAAATATATGAAACTTGCAATTGAAGAAGCAAAAAAAGCTTGGGCTATGGATGAAGTACCGATTGGCGCAATAATTGTTTATAAAAATGAAGTAATTGGCAGAGGGCATAATTTAAGAGAACATGATCAAAGTCCTGTAGCGCATGCTGAGATGATTGCGATACAAGAAGCGGCCAAGCATCTTAATTCATGGCGTCTTGAAGAGACAACATTATATGCCACGTTAGAGCCTTGTGTGATGTGTTCAGGCGCTATTGTTATGAGTAGAATTCCTCATGTCGTTTACGGCGCGACAGATTTAAAAGGCGGTTGTAGTGGTAGCTTAATGAATTTAATTGAAGATACACGCTTCAATCATCGTTCTACAGTTGAAAGAGGGATACTCGAACAAGAATGTGGTGACATGTTACGAACATTTTTTAAGGAAAAAAGGATTTTAAAAAAACAAATTAAGCAGAATAATACAGATTCATAGAGATTATTACTGTTATTTGTTAAAATTTATGTTGAATATAAAGAAAAGAGGTTACTTTCATGATTAAGTTAATCGCAACAGATATGGATGGTACTTTATTAAACGCTGCACATGAAGTTTCTAATGAAAATTATGAAGCAATAAAGTATGCACAATCTAAAGGGATAACTGTCGTTATAGCTACGGGTAGAGCATTTTATGAAGCAAACAGTCCAATTGAAAAAACAGATTTAACATTACCATATATTTGTTTGAATGGTGCAGAAGTAAGGGATGAAGAATTCAACATCGTTCATACATCTAAATTAACACGTCCATTAATCAACAAAATCACAGGCGTCTTAAATAAAGAAGATATTTATTATCAAGTATATACAAACTTTGGTATATATACAGAAGACCCAGAAAAAGATTTAGAAATCTACGTTGATATCGCTGAAAAAGCTGGTCAAAAAGCAGATGTTAAAAAAATTCGTGCCAACATTCAAAGTAGAATTGACAACGGTACTTTAAAAACGGTTGATAGCTACGATGAAATCAAAAATAGACCAGGCGAAATCATTTTGAAAATATTAGCATTCGCGAGTGACTTATCTAAAATTGATAGAGCCAAAGCTGAAATTTCAGAATCAAAAAGCTTAGCTGTATCTTCATCATCAAGAGGGAATATCGAAATTACGCATTCAGATGCTCAAAAAGGTATTGCTTTAGAAGAAATCGCAAATCAATTAAACATCCCAATGTCAGATGTAATGGCAATTGGTGATAATTTAAATGACGTTTCTATGTTAGAAAAAGCAGGCTATGCAGTTGCCATGGAAAATGGTGCACCCGAAGTTAAAGAGATAGCAGATTATGTTACAGACACTAATGAACACAGTGGTGTAGGTAAAGCGATTATACATGCACTCAAAGATTATGACCGCTAAAACATCGTCCAAAAGAATGATTTTTCTATAAATTTAAATTCATAGTTTTTTTGTATGTTATAATGGTCCGTAATGATAATCATTAAAATTTTGAGGTGACAACATTGAAAGTATTACTTATTGTAGGTAGCGCAAAACAATATTCACATACACATGCATTAGCACAATTTGTTCGAGGTAATTTAGAAGAACAAGGTGCAGAAGTAACATTGGTTGATTTATATGATAAACCAATACCGTTTTTAGATGTATCAGGCAAGCATTTAAATGACGAACGCGTTAAAGATAATGTAAATGAATTACGTGAGAAAGCTGAAGAAGCCGATGCAATAATTATCGGTACACCAAATTATCACGGTTCATATTCAGGTATACTGAAAAATGCATTAGATCATTTAACGATGGATCAATTTAAAATGAAACCTGTTGGCTTAATATGTAACAGTGGTGGTATGCGCAGTACAGAACCATTATCACATTTACGTATTATTATGAGAAACTTATTAGGTATTGCAGTACCAGTTCAAATCTCAACACAAGATGCAGATTATGGTAAAACAGAAGACGGCACATATTATGTAGATGTAGATGATATTAAATTACGCGTTAAATTATTTACAGAACAAATCACAAAATTAATACAAAATAACCCATGGATTGAAACAGAAGAAGTAAATTCATAATAAGAGGAGAGCAACAGCTTAGGCTGTTGCTCTTTTCTTTATAGAGAATGGTGGAAATGTCGGGATGGGAGTGGGAAATATGGACCGATACGAAAAATTAACGGTCCACAACCCCAAAAAAAGGACCGACTTTATACGTCGGTCCGTTCTCTATTTAAATTACTTAGTATATTTTAATCTTGCGAATGCGTCGTGTTGATGTATAGATTCTTCGTTTCGGCATTCGATTTCGAATCCTTGAATCCATTCTAATTCTACTAAATCAGCTGCTACTAATCTAATTAAATCTTCTACAAATCTTGGATTCTCATATGCTCTTTCTGTTACAGCTTTTTCGTCAGTTCGTTTCAAGATTGGATATAGCATTGAACTTGCGTTAGCCTCCATACCGTCTAATACAATATCTTTGTAGTTATCTGGTAGGCTTACTTCTGGATCTAAATCAATTAGGACTGTGATGATACCACGCTGATTATGAGCAGAGTATTCACTAATTTCTTTAGAACATGGGCATAACGTTGTTACAGGTACTTCTATACCTAAAGATTTCTTTATTATTTTATCTTCTGAAACGGATAAGATATATCTAATATCTGCATGACCGACTGCCTTTTGGTTTGTAACTGGGCTAAAGCGGTTAAAGAACCATTTT
Organism: Mammaliicoccus sp. J-M41; assembly: GCF_022385935.1. NCBI lineage: Bacteria > Bacillati > Bacillota > Bacilli > Caryophanales > Staphylococcaceae > Mammaliicoccus > Mammaliicoccus sp. J-M41. The sequence goes on from NZ_JAJNIR010000012.1 coordinate 50,081, forward strand.
GCTGTTACATTTACTGATGCAGTATTTTGAATCATTGCAGTTTGTAGTGTATTTAATAATGTTGTTAGATGATCGAAATCTAGTTTTACACCGTTATCATAATGTTTTTCAACACTTTCGATAATACGGCTCATATTAATACCTTTTTCGTCTTGATTTAAACTAGTTGAAAATTCGAAGTTTCCAACTGTTTGAAAATCATCAATTCTTACAGGGTAAATTAAGTTCTTGATACCAACATGTTCAATTTCGAACAGGAAATCTTTCTTAGAGCTTTGTAAATCAGGCATCTTTTCTTTTTCAGTTGGTTTCGTACCTTTAATAGGGTCAACTGAACCGAAATATTTCCAGCGCGCTTCACGTGTTGATAAATCTAATTGTGTCATTCACATTGCCTCCACTATCTATTCAATATGATATGTCCAGAAATGTTCTGTCTTCATCCACATATCTTTAGCTGCTTCACCTTCTTGAGTATTTGAAGCAAGGTTTTGTAACATTGGACCTGTTTGAGACGCATGAGCTTGAAGGACCTTCATCTTGCGTTCTTCATATCCAGTAATATCTATATTAATATCCGGTTCTCCTAAATCGCTGTATGTGTCATTACTAAATGCCACAAGGTGTAATTTAGGTCTTGCTGATGCTTCCATACGACTGACTGTTCTTACAACTGATTCTGCAGTTGCTTCATGGTCAGGGTGAACGGAATAACCAGGATAGAATGAAATAATCAATGATGGGTTAAGTTCATCTATTAATGATTTTACCATATTATCTAATTCATCTTTAGGTTCAAATTCGATTGTTTTATCTCTATAGCCCATTTTTCTTAAATCTGTGATACCGATCGCTTCAGCTGCTGCATCTAATTCACGTTCTCTTATAAATGGTAAAGATTCACGTGTAGCAAAAGGTGGGTTACCTAGGTTACGGCCCATCTGTCCTAACGTTAAACATGCGTAAGTTACTGGTGTACCATTGTCCACGAACTTACTTAATGTACCAGATGTTCCAAATGCTTCGTCGTCTGGATGTGGAAAAATAACTAATACTTGTCTTTCGTCATTCATTGTATTCACCTCTTAATCCTTGAAAGGATTGCTACTAATTTCTAAAGTTGCAGCAAGTTGTCCTTCATAATTTAGTCCCGCTATTAATAGTTCGTTATTTTCAGTTACTTCATAATGTGTTAATCCTTGAACATAAACCCAACCATTGTTGTCTAATTTTAAACCAACACGATAAGGTTCTTTATTACCGCCCGTTAAATGTGCGTGTGTAAAAGTAACTTGAATATTTCTTAAAAATGTACCAGCATTAAATACTTTGCTATCAAAATGGTTTGCATAAGCACCATTTGTTGTTTCTACATGGAGATAAACTGGCTTATTTTCATATTCCGATATTAGTGATTGTACTTGATCTACTTGAATTAATTCCATGCCTTTCACTCCTCATAGTATATACTTTACTATTCTACTAAATTCTTGAGTAAATTTATATACATTCTGCTCACAAGTTATGATTTATTGTCTTGAAGTATGACATCTCTCGTATGCTGATAAAGATTCATATTATCTTGGCGCTCTAACAACATATAACTGACCACATCAATCAAGAAATGTGCTGAAATTTGTGTATTAATGAATTGTCTATCGTTCACTCTCGTTTGATCAATCGTCATGATGACAATGTCAGAATAAGCAGTCAGCTCACTGCCAGCATAGTTTGTAATCGCAATAACAGTTGCCCCTTGAGATTTCGCAATTTTCGCAGCATTAATCAGTTCTTCTGTCTTGCCACTATTAGAAAAAGCAATTAACGCATCATTTCTATTTAATAGCGAAGCGCCAATTTTCATTTGATGCGCATCAGTTACAGAACTTCCAGCTATGCCCATTCTCATCGTTCGATAATAGAATTCAGTTGCCGTTAAACCAGAACTTCCTAAACCTGCAAAAAGCGTTTGTCGGCTATTGGTCAATATATCAATCAGTTGATTAATTTTATCATTAGATATAAATTCTCCTGTTTGTTGTATAAGCGTTTGATGATATTCGTGGATTCTTTTAATGAGTGGAACGTTTTGAATATCTGTCTTCTCATAAGTTTGTTGAATATTGAACTTCATATCTTGAAAATGTTGATAGTTCAATTTATGACTAAATCTTGTAATGCTAGAAGTTGATACACCAATTGCATAAGCTAAAGAAGTAATTGTTGAAAAATGATCGCCAACTGGATGATCGAGTATAAATCTAGCAATCTTTTCATCGGACTTTGTGAAAAGGTATGAAAATTGTTGAATACGATTTTCAAAATTCATGAAGGACACCTCAATTTATAGAATAAATAACATTATAATTGAAAATATTTTTCAAAACAATTAATAAAGTTGACTGTAATTTTCGTGGTGTTATATTTAGGATAAATAGGGAGGTAGGTGTTCGAATGAGTAAAATTTTTGATAAAGCACAGCAATTCGGGAAATCATTTATGTTACCCATAGCAATTTTACCTGCAGCAGGGTTGTTATTAGGTATAGGTGGTGCTTTAAGTAATCCAAACACAATTAAAGCATATCCGATTTTAGACGTAGATTTATTACAGTATATATTTATTTTGATGTCATCAGCGGGGAATATCGTTTTTGCGAATTTACCAGTATTATTCGCAATCGGGGTTGCGATAGGCTTAGCAAGAAGTGATAAAGGTACAGCAGGTTTAGCAGCAATGTTAGGATTCTTAATTATGAATGCGACGATGAACGCATTATTAACGATTACGGATAATGTTGCAGCACCAGAAGCATTAGCTAAAGCAGGACAAGGTATGGTACTAGGTATTCAAACTGTCGAAACAGGTGTGTTCGGTGGGATTATCGTCGGTATTATGACTGCCATGCTACACAATAAATATAACAAAATCACATTGCCACCGTTCTTAGGGTTCTTTGGTGGATCGAGATTTGTACCGATTGTAACGTCAATTGCGTCAATCGTACTAGGTGTTATTTTGTTCTTTGTTTGGCCAACGATTCAAGGTTGGATATTTAATGCGGGTGGTCTTGTTAATAAAACAGGTGTCATCGGGACGTTTATTTATGGATTTATATTACGTATGCTTGGGCCATTTGGCTTACATCATATATTCTACTTACCATTCTGGCAAACTGCACTTGGTGGTACGATGGAAATCAACGGGAAAATCATACAAGGGACTCAAAATATCTTCTTCGCACAATTAGGAGATGCAGATTTAACACATTATTATTCAGGTATTTCAAGATACATGTCTGGTCGCTTTATAACAATGATGTTCGGATTGCTTGGTGCAGCTTTAGCAATTTACCACACAGCTAAACCAGAGAAGAAAAAAGTAGTAGGTGGCTTAATGCTTTCTGCAGCATTAACATCATTCTTAACAGGTATTACAGAACCACTTGAATTTAGTTTCTTATTCATTGCTCCAGTATTATATGTTATCCATGCAATATTTGATGGTTTAGCATTTATGATGGCTGACATATTTAACATCACTGTCGGTCAAACCTTTAGTGGCGGATTCATTGATTATATCCTCTTCGGTGTGTTACAAGGGAATAGTAAGACGAACTATTTATTAGTCATTCCGATCGGTATAGTTTGGTTCTTCTTATACTATGTGACTTTTAGATTTTTAATTACGAAATTTAACTTTAAGACACCAGGACGTGAAGATAGTGAAGCGGTTCAAACTGTTGAAGCAAGTGAACGTGCCGAAACAATCATTAAAGGTTTAGGTGGAAAAGAAAACATAGATACAGTCGATTGTTGCGCAACAAGATTACGTGTAACGATTAATGATGAGCATTTGTTCAACGAAGATCTCATTAAGACGACAGAATCAAGAGGTATCGTCAAAAAAGGAACGGGTATTCAAATTATTTATGGTCCACATGTTACGACTATAAAAAATGAAGTAGAAGAAGCGTTAGAAAATCAATAAGGAGTGTTTTTATAAATGTTACCACAAGGATTAATCGTGTCATGTCAGGCTTTACCGGATGAACCATTACATTCATCTTTTATTATGAGTAAGATGGCGTTAGCTGCATCTCAAGCAGGTGCTAAAGGTATTAGAGCGAATACGAAAGAAGATATTATCGCTATTAAAGAAGAAGTTGATTTACCGGTAATCGGAATAGTAAAACGTGATTATGAAGGTTCAAAAGTATTTATCACAGCAACTTCAAAAGAAGTCGATGAATTAATTGAAAGTGGTTGTGAAGTTATTGCTTTAGATGCAACTAAACAAGAAAGACCTAAAGAGTCACTTGAAGAACTTGTTTCATATATTAGAGAGCATGCACCAAATGTTGAAATTATGGCAGATGTCTCTGATTTAGAAGAAGCTATTCAGGCTGATAAATTAGGATTCGACTATGTTGGTACAACTTTAAGAGGTTATACAGAATATACAAAAGGTCATGTATTATACGAAAATGATTTTCAATTTTTAAAAGATGTATTAGATAATGTTAACGCAAAAGTAATCGCAGAAGGAAATGTTATTACACCTGAAATGTTTAAACGCGTAACAGATTTAGGTGTACATTGTACAGTCGTTGGCGGCGCTATTACGAGACCTTTAGAAATAGCGAAAAGATTTATAAAAGAAATAGAGGGATAATTATGCAAATCATGAATTTAGGATCTAAAGAGGAAGCATGCCATTATGTTGCGAATGAGTTATTAAAGCAAATTATTTCAAATAAAAAAAGTGTGCTTGGATTAGCAACTGGTGGAACGATGGTTCGTGTATACGAACAACTTGTGAACTTGATTAGAATTAATGAAATTGATTTGAGTGAAATCACGACATTTAATTTAGATGAGTATATTGGCATCGATTATGATCATCCAGAAAGTTACTACACATATATGCATGACGTACTCTTTAATCATTTACCATCTTGGAACGAATCGCGTATACATTTACCAAACGGTTCAGCAGAGGATTTAGATGCAGAAACGAAACGTTATGAAGCATTATTAGATCAAGAAGGACCAATAGATGTTCAAATTCTTGGTATTGGAGAAAATGGACATATAGGTTTCAATGAACCAGGCACTTCATTTGATAGTGTGACAAGTATTGTTGATTTAACAGAGTCTACAATAGAAGCGAATAGTAGATATTTTGAAACAATTGAAGAAGTACCAGAACAAGCTATTTCTATGGGTATTCAATCTATTATGAAAGCTAAACGTATAATTCTATTAGCTTATGGACCGAAGAAAGCAGAAGCGATTAAACGATTATTAACAGGTGACATAACAACAGACTTACCAGCATCTGTTTTGTATAATCATCCTAATGTAGAAGTTATACTAGATAATAATGCGTATTTAAGGGAAGAAGACGACATTTAGAGTAATAAGTCATAGTAAAAATTCACTTGAATGATGATACTCTTTAAAGTACAATTACAACTGAGATTAGCCTCAAGAAATGGCGGGTGGAATTATTGGAAACAATGCGCATTTCATTTAACGATGAAGCGGTTTTAGATTATTGTAATATAATGGGATATCAGTACTATGAAGAAGTGCCAGTTCAATACTTATTAAGCGTACTTCGAGAGTTTAATAGTTTTAAGCCATTTATGAGAAATGATACAAAACTTAAACAAATTAAAAGTGAGTTTGAACAGACAGAACGTATCATGACATTAGAAAATTACATCGCAGAATTAGAATGTTTAAATGAAACTAAAGAGGGAGATAATGCATTTTATCAATATCAAATGACATTATTTAAGAACCGCAAAGAAGTGGCAAAAGTCACAGCGGAATTTAGTATCATGCAATCATAATAAAGAGCTGTACGCATGTGCGTATCGTAATGAATGGAGCCGAGACAAGAAACGTTGTCTCGGCTTTTGCTTATATTTGGGGATTGGTTGTGAGAATTTCATGTGATGAGCTTGTTGTTATGAGCAGTTTTGGCTACGCAATCGTGATGATAAGTAAAATAGGCGACTAGCCAACATAAATAAAACCTCACTACTCATAATAGTGAGGGGATTGGTGCATATATGCACGAACTCTTGTTAAAAAGAGTAACATCATATTGAAGAAAAATACAAAATAATGAGATAAATTAAATGTGCATTGTTCATTATTAAATATATAAAAATCAGTAAAACCACAATCAATTTTTATTATATTTTTCATAATAATCCCTCCGAGATATTATTGATGTTTTATTTATAATTATAATTATTTTAGTCAATATTATAATTATATTTACACTATTTTAATATTAAAATAGTTTACAAATATATGAAATTGTGTGAAGATTGTGTTAATAATAACTATTTGTGCCAAATTTTATTTGTTAGAGAGGAAAAATGATGGTCTTACTAAAAGTTGAAAATCTTAGTAAAAGTATAGATAATAAAAAAATTTTAGATAATTTGAATTTTGAAATTAATGAAGGTGAAATTGTAGGGTTTATAGGTGAAAATGGAGCTGGCAAATCTACAACATTTAAAACTTTGTTAAACCTTATTTCAAAAGATGAAGGATTAGTTTTGTTTTTTAACGAAGATTTAGATTTAAATATAAATTTAAAGAATAAAATAGGAACAGTCTTTGATGCTATTAATTTACCATCAGACTTGACTGCTAAACAACTAAATAATGTCTTTCAAGAAATATTCAGTGAATGGAATCAAAATGAGTATTTTGATTTACTTAAAGAATTTGATTTACCTTTAAATAAAAAAGTATCCACTTTATCACGGGGAATGTCTATGAAGCTCTCAGTTTCAATCTCAATGGCTCATAATGCCAAAGTTTTACTATTAGATGAAGCAACAGGAGGTTTAGATCCTGTCTCAAGAAATAAGCTTCTTGAAAAATTACAAGTCTATAATGAAATAAACAATGGAGCTATTTTGTTATCTTCTCATATACTAGGGGATGTTCAAAAGATAGCAACACACTTAATTATTTTAAAAAAAGGTAAAATAATTTTGAAAGATAGTAAAGAGAATATTATGCAAAATTATGCAGTTGTAGAGGTCGAAGATTCAAATATTGTTGAGAAAAATATAATTATTTATCAAACCACTTTACATAACAATAAGAAAAAAATACTAATTTCAGATAGATCTAATATACCTAAAAACATAGAGTATAAAGCCATTGATTTAGAGGAAATGGTTTTATTACTAACAGGGGGGGAGTAAAATGAAAGGTTTATTACTTACAAACTACTACTTAGTACATAGAAGTGTCTTGTCTTATATATTTATCGCTAGTTTAGTTGCTTTTGTATTACTTTGGTTCTCATCAGAAAAATCATTACCAATAGCTATAATGATTATTTTATTATTAACTTCATTACCTTCTTTAGAAATAATAAAGAAAGAAAATAGTTCTGGATATGATAGATATGTTTTAACTCTACCTGTCAGTAAAAAAAATATAGTAACTAGTCATTATATTTTTTATTTTGTTAATTCCAGTATAGGAGTTATTGTATCATTTTTTATATTTTTTGTTTACGACAATTTTTTTGTAAAAGAGGAAAATTTAAAATTTTTAGATTCTGCAAGTTTAGGGATATTTATTGTACTATTTGGAGGTAGTTTAGTATTCCCACTTTTGTACTTATTAGGTCCAGAAAAATCAGATGCTATTGTTATCGGCGGAGGTATGATCGGGCTATTATTTGTTTTTATTATTCAAGAATTAATTAAACAATTTCAAAAAATATTCCCATTAATACTTAAAGATACACACTTTATAATACCTATGATTTATATATTTTTAGGAATAATTATATATTTAGTATCGTACTATGTATCTAGAATTATATATTTAAAAAAAGAGTTTTAGAAAGGTGATTGTTATGAAGGATAATACTTTATATAATTTTATTTAAAACCAGGTATAGATTTTTTGAAAAAATGATATGTACGTTATTCTGAATCTGAAAACTCGAAATTCTAAAAGGAACTATCATTTTTACTTAGCTGAAGATAAAAATGGTCAATATTTTGATCATGGAGATGATATATTACTTTTATCTTAAAATGTTAATGCGTGGTATAAAATCGAATAAATTGCTATTAATAAACTCTAGATTTATTAATATTCATACCAATATCTGAAAAGATAAAATCATTTTTCTTTTTTGTTTTAGTATTCATTATTTATACACTTATAGTTTGGTGTTTTTAGAAGCAGTTTTGGTTGAAGGTGCAAATAGTGAGTGCCATGTTTACAGTTGTTACGAGTTTTGTAACTAAGGCGGTCCATAGTAACATTTCGGCCGAGTTTTGTAATTAACGCCCCCGTTATGAACAAGTTTGGTCAGAAGTGTTCACAACGCTCGCTGTATCCTCCCGATACCTCCATAACTAACACCAATCCAGCATCCCCACAAAAAAATGCCAACAAAGTCTAAGACCTTGTCGACATTATGAAGCTGTATGCACATGCGTACAGCTTTTTATTATACTTCTTCAGTATATACTTCTATTTTTTCGATACGGTTTGAAGCGCCGTGATCTACTGGACCTACGAAGTCGTTCATTTTCCAACCGTTTTTAATAGCTGATGCTACGAATGCTTTTGCATGTATGATTGCATCTTCTGGTGATTCGCCGTTTGCTAAGTTAGCTGTTGTTGCTGCTGCGAATGTACAACCTGCACCGTGGTTATAACTTGATTGGAATTTATCTGTTGATAATAGGACATGCTTTTGTCCGTCATAATATAAGTCATAAGCTTTATCTGATTCTAAAGCTTTTCCACCTTTAATGACAACATATTGTGCACCAAGTTCGTGGATTTTTTCTGCTGCTTTTTTCATATCATCAATTGAAGTTAGTTTACCTAAACCTGATAGTTGACCTGCTTCAAATAAATTTGGTGTAACGACTGTTGCTTTTGGTAATAGTTCTTTAATCATTGCATCAGTATTTCCCGGGTTAAGTACTTCGTCTTCACCTTTACATACCATTACAGGGTCAACTACGAAAATTTCAGCGTCTGCTTCGTCATATGTTTGACGTGCACGTTTAATAATTTCTTCAGAACCAAGCATACCTGTTTTAATTGCATCTGGTCCGATTGAAATAGCTGTGTTTAATTGTTTGTCTAGTAAATCAAGAGGTAATGGTGTTACGTCATGTGACCATGTTTGTGGGTCCATTGTAACGACTGCTGTTAATGCAACCATTCCATATGTGTCATGCTCTTGGAATGTCTTCAAATCTGCTTGCATTCCAGCTCCAGCACTTGTGTCTGATCCTGCTATTGTTAAGACTTTTTTTAATGCCATTGATGATTCCTCCCAATAATTCATATATTTTATCATATCACGTTTTTTAATTGTAAAAAATAGTTATGACCTTTTCTTGAGTGCTATGTTATCATTTTTATTGAGGTGAATAATATGGATTGGCAACAAATATTTCATAAAATAAAATCTGAACATGATTTTTCTGAAATGGAGTCATTTTTAGAAGAAGCATATAAAAGTAAGACGATTTATCCTGATAGAGAAAATATTTATCAAGCATTTGATTTAACACCTTTAGATCATGTGAAAGTGGTTATTCTCGGGCAAGATCCTTATCATGGTCCGAATCAAGCGCATGGCTTAGCTTTTTCAGTACAACCAGACGCAAAATTCCCACCTTCATTAAGAAATATTTATAAAGAATTAGAAGACGATATAGGTTGTAAGAGAACGACACCTCACTTGCAAGATTGGGCTAATGAAGGTGTATTACTTTTAAACACCGTCTTAACAGTAGAAGCACATCAAGCACATTCACATAAAAATATTGGCTGGGAAATATTCACGGATGAAATTATTAAACATGTTTCCAGTGAATTAGAAGATGTTGTGTTTATACTTTGGGGTAAACCTGCACAATCTAAGATCAAGCTTATTGATACAGAACGCCATCATATTATACAATCTGTACATCCAAGTCCATTATCGGCTTATAGAGGATTCTTTGGGTCTAAATCATTTAGTAAGACGAATGAATATCTTATTGCGAGTGGTAAAGAACCCATTAATTGGTGTGGAGGTGACATTTAATGATAAGTAGATCACAATTAATTGCTGCAATAGAAGAAGAACTCGTTGCTGCTGACAATGCTTCAACAAATGAAGTCTTTAATCGCCACATGCATGCCATTCATACGTTAAGTGGATTGGTAGATAAAGAAGACGATTTAACGCACGATATTAAAGTAGAACAAAATATTTCTTCAACACCTAAACCAACACCAAAAGCAAAACCACAAATTTCAGATGAAGAAATTAGAAAAATGGGTGGTAAAGTACGTAACGAACCATCTGTAAATAAAACAGAAAATCAATTAACAACAGATGATGGTATAGGTAATGGAGATTCAATATTTGATTTTTAAATAAGAAAGGGAGATAACAAATGAAATTATTTATTATAATAGGTGCAATTAATGCAATGATCGCTGTAGCAGCAGGTGCATTTGGCGCACATGGTTTAGAAAATAAATTATCGGCTAAATACTTAGATATATGGGGTAAAGCAACAACATACCAAATGTATCATGCACTCGGTTTAATTTTAATTGGTATCATTTCGGGCACAACATCTATCAGTTTAAACGTAGCTGGATGGTTGATGACATTTGGCATAGTATTCTTTAGTGGTTCATTATATATACTTGCTGTAACTCAAATTAAAATACTTGGCGCTATTACACCAATTGGCGGCGTATTATTTATAGCAAGTTGGTTATTACTCGTAATTGCTGTTTGGAAAATTTAATTAAAGGTTAATTACGTTTCACGAAATTTATAAATAAGGGTGGAACATGTATGGCTAGGAAAAAGAAAGATTTATCAAGAGGAAATTTAGATCAGAACTTATCAGAAAAATTTGTATGGGCCATCGCTTACGGCTCAAGTATTGGTTGGGGTGCATTTATACTACCAGGTGACTGGATTAGTCAGGCTGGACCATTAGGCGCTTCAATCGGTATATTTATCGGGGCATTATTGATGATTGTTATTGCCGTTAGTTACGGTGCATTAGTTGAAAAGTTCCCAGTATCAGGTGGTGCTTTTGCATTCGGATACTTAGGATTCGGTAAATATGTATCATTCTTCTCATCATGGTTTTTAACTTTTGGATATATTTGTATCGTTGCTTTAAACGCCTCTGCATTTAGTTTGCTTTTTAAATTTATTATGCCGGGATTTTTAGAACAAGGTAAATTATATACAGTAGCAGGTTGGGATGTGTACATAACTGAAATTATACTATCTTCACTTATATTGTTAATATTTGCTTGGATAAGTATAAAAGGTTCTAGTTTTTCAGGAAGTCTGCAATATATATTCTGTGTGGTATTAGCAGTTGTTGTTATACTTTTATTTGCAGGATCATTTTTCACGCATGATTTTTCATTCTCAAATCTTAAGCCTGTTGTCAATAATGACATGGGATGGCTTGCCTCAATCGTTGTAATTCTGGCAGTTGCACCATGGGCATATGTAGGCTTTGATAATATTCCGCAAACGGCAGAAGAATTTAACTTTTCACCAAGTAAGACGTTCAAGTTAATCGTATTTAGTTTGATCGCATCAGCGCTTACTTATGTGATGATGATACTTTTAACAAGTTGGTTGTTTAAAGATGCATCATCTGTAGGTGGAGATTTATGGGTGACAGGTTCAGTCGTTCAAGAAGCCTTCTCGTTTGTTGGTTTAGCCGTATTAATCGTCGCAATATTGATGGGGATATTCACAGGATTGAACGGATTCTTTATGAGTTCAAGTAGATTGTTATTCTCTATGGGTAGAGCATCTGTTATGCCAAGCGTCTTTAAAAAGTTACACCCAAAATATAATACACCGTATATTAGTATTATATTTATTTTAGTATTGGCACTCGCTGCACCATGGTTAGGTAGAACAGCATTAACATGGATTGTAGATATGTCATCAACAGGTGTTTCAATCGCTTATTTCATAACATGTTTATCAGCATTCAAACTATTTTCATACGATAAACGAAGCATGATGTATCATCCAAAATACAAAACATTTGCGATTATCGGTGCAATTATCGCTGGTATATTCTTAGGCTTATTACTTGTCCCAGGATCACCAGCAAGTTTATCATTACCTTCTTATATCGCTTTGTTCATTTGGTTAGTGCTTGGTATTGTATTCTTTATGATAAGATACCCATCACTTAAGAAAATGACGAACGATGAACTAAACTATTTAGTATTAGATAAGACAAAAGAAGAAATGATAGACTTAGAAGCCAAAACAGAAGTGAAAAAATAAATAAATAGTAAACCAAACTAGCGAGAGACGCTAGTCTGGTTTTTTAGTTGTTGTTATTTTGCAATTAAAGAAATTTGTATAATAATCTTTTTGTGAATTTATTTTATTTCGTATTTATAGAAGGTGGCATTCTTTACTCAAGATAAGTATAATGTTCATCAGTGTTTGAAAACGATTTCTATATAAAAATATAAGGTTTTAGGGGGAACGATGATGTTACAGTTTGATGCTGTCACAACTTTAGCTATAGCATGTGTCTTACTTTTATTAGGTGAGGGTATTGTAAATAAAGTTTCTATATTGAGACGTTTATGTATTCCTGCGCCAGTAATTGGTGGCTTGTTATTTGCTATTGTAGTTGCTATTTTACAATCATTAAATGTCATTACAATTAAATTAGATTCTGATTTTCTACAGGACTTCTTTATGTTGGCATTCTTTACAACAATAGGTTTAGGTGCTTCATTAAAATTATTAAAACTTGGTGGAAAAGTACTAATTTTATATTTTATTTTTTGCGGAATTTTAGCATTTTGTCAAAATGTAATCGGTGTTTCATTATCTAAAGTGTTAAATATACCACCACTACTTGGCTTAACTGCAGGATCAATGTCCATGGAAGGTGGTCATGGTAATGCAGCGGCATACGGTAAGACATTAGAATCATTAGGTGTAGACTCTGCGCTAACAGCGGCACTTGCAGCAGCGACATTAGGACTTGTTGCAGGTGGATTAATAGGTGGTCCTGTGGTTCGATATTTAATTAAAAAGTTTGATTTGAAACCAGGAGATGCTAAAGATACAGGTATTGATTTTAGTGAAGTGGGATATAACGAGAACTTACATAGTAGAATGAACCCTACAACAGTATTTATTGTTCAATTTACAATTATTGCAGTATGTATGGCGATTGGTACATATATTGGAGATGGATTTACGAATTTAACAGGAATAAATATTCCGGTTTATGTTGGGGCAATGTTTGTAGCAGTGATCATAAGAAATATTTCTGATTACGGAAACTTAAACATTATTGATATGAAAATTACTAACCAAGTGAGTGATGTTTCATTAAGTTTATTCTTATCAATTGCGTTAATGAGTATTAAATTAACAGAAATTTATCAATTGGCGCTGCCGTTAACAATTATTGTATTAGTACAAATTGTATTTATCGTACTATTCTCAGTATTTGTCGTGTTTAGAGGACTGGGTAAAAATTATGATGCAGCAGTTATGATAGGCGGATTTATCGGACATGGACTTGGCGCAACACCAAATGCCATGGCTAACTTAGATGTTATAACTAAAAAATTCGGTGCATCACCAAAAGCATATTTAGTAGTCCCAGTAGTTGGAGCCTTCCTAATAGATTTACTAGGCGTACCAATTGTTACATTATTCATCAATATATTTAGTTAAATATAGTTGGCAATGAGATAGAGGCTGGGATATTGTATTATGTCCCAGCCTTAATTAATATTCTGGACCGATAAATAAAAATATCGGCCTGTAAATCAACATCATTAGCACTCAAAATATGAAGAGCCTGGAACTTTACTCAGTTCCAGGCTCTTTCTATATTATTTCAATTTAAAGAATGTATCTAATTCATCAATATTTAATATATTACCTACATAGAATGCTCCGAAGTCACCATATCTTGCTGATACTTCGTCGAAACGCATTTCATAGATTAATTTCTTGAATTGTAACATGTCATCACTGAATAATGTTACGCCCCATTCGTAATCGTCTAGTCCTACTGAACCTGTAATAAATTGTTTTACTTTACCTGCATAACTACGTCCGATTAAACCGTGTGAGCGCATTAGGCTACGTCTATGATCCATATCTAACATATACCAGTTGTCTTCGCCGTCACGTCTTTTATCCATTGGGTAGAAACATACGTACTCTGAACGTGGTACTTCTGGATATAATCTTGCTTTAACATGTGGGTTTTCGTATGGATCTTCGTTAGAGTCACCTGCAAGATAGTTTGAAAGTTCTACGATTGATACGTATGAATATGTTGGAATTAAGAAGTCGCTAATATCTAACTTGTTAAATTCATTTTCTAAGGCGTTTAATTGTTTAACGTCTGGTCTTAAGAACCATAACATTAAGTCTGCTTTTTGGCCTGTTATGTTATAGAAAGCATGAGAACCTTCTTTACTATTATGAACTGTTTCCAACGCTTCAAGGAAAGTCTTGAATTCGCTGATCATTGTGTTTCGATCTTCTTCAGGTACAGTTTTTAAGCTTGCCCAATCAATTGCATAAAATAAATGTAAGCTGTACCAACCATCTAATGTTTTTGCTGCTTCGTTCATTTTACTTTCGCTCCTTTTAGAAAAGATATCTTCATTACAAGTCTATCATACTAGATAAGGTTGAAAGGACTCAACTTTTTACATTGTTGTGAAAGAAAGAATACTTAAATGTATCAATTGATATTGATTATCGATTTCAATTATTAGATAATGAAAATAGATTCCCTTTTTAAAATAATTTTACAGGAGTATAAAGTTGTATAAATTAGAAAATGTTTCAAAAAAATATAATGACAATTTTGCTATAAAAGATTTTTCTTTAACGATAGAACCAGGATCTGTTACAGGTATTGTCGGCAAAAGTGGTTCGGGAAAGTCGACGTTACTGAGATTACTGAATTTAATAGAACAACCAACAGAAGGGCGCATTGTTTTTGACGGGAAAGATACAGAAGCATTATCAAAGCGTGTTGTAAGGAAGTATAAAGAAAAAATAGGCATGGTATTTCAAAATTATAATTTGTTGAATAATCTTAATGTTGAGCAAAATATCGCTTTGCCTTTAAAAATTATTAATCAGCAAGATAATGCAAAAGTAGATGAATTAATAGGGTTTGTAGGGTTAAATGATAAAAAGGATTATTATCCAGCACAATTATCCGGTGGTGAGAAACAACGTGTTGCATTAGCAAGAGCACTCGTACGAAATCCGGATATTTTATTGTGTGATGAGGCGACAAGTAGTTTAGATGAACATAACACAGAAATCATCATTAAGATGTTGAAGAAAGTGAATAAAGCATACAACATTACGATTATTTTTGTGACGCATGAATTAAGTGTTGTTAAACAATTATGTGAAGAAGTATGTGTTATGGAGGACGGTCAATTGTTAGAGGTTATGGATAATAAAGTAGTAAGTGTAGAAAGAAATACGAATTCTTATTTAGAGAATGTTAGGCAGAGTTTAGAAGAATGACATTTTTAGAGAAGATAAATTACTACTTACCAGAATTGATTCAGTCCTTACAAGAAACGTGCATCATGTTAGGTTATTCCATGCTTATCACTTTGCTAGTTGGACTACCTCTAGGCATCGCATTATTTTTATCAAACCCAAGTATTAAAGCGTTAAATATCAATTATTATTGGTCATTTAATTTCTTAATTACATTTATACGTTCATTCCCGTACTTACTATTTGTAATCAGTTTAATCCCACTTACACGCATGATTTTAGGGAGTGCGTTTGGTCCATACCCATCGATTATCCCTTTAAGTATTGTAGGTATTGCGATATTTTCAAGGTTGGTTGAGCAAGTATTATTAGATATTCCTGGTGATATTAAAGTCTTAGCAGAATCTCTAGGTGCCTCAATATATAAATATATATGGAATTTCATATTAGTTGAATCACGTAGCGGCATTATATTGGCATATACAACGACGACAGTAAGCATGGTGTCTTATTCAACAGTCATGGGTATTGTTGGCGGTGGTGGAATAGGTGATTTCGCAATCAGATACGGTTACCAAAGTTATGAAAATGAAATCATGTATTTCTCAATCATCATCATCATTATCAGTGTATTTATCATACAAATGTTAGGAAACTTTATAGCTCAAAAAATAGATAAAAGAAAGTAGTGTAGAAATGAAAAAAAGTTTATTTGTTATGTTATTAATGTTAAGCATTATCATCGCAGGCTGTGGCGCGAATAAAAAAGATAACGAAGACAAAGTTATTAAAGTAGCTTCTCAAGCACCACCAATGACAGACGTTGTTAAACAAGCAGCAAAAGAAGCTAAAAAGGACGGCTGGGAAATTAAACTTGTCCAAGTGAATGACAACGTTGCTTATAACGATATGGTAAGTAGTAAAGAAGCAGATGCAAGTTTCGCGCAACATAAACCATTTATGGAAAAATACAACTCAGAACGTAAAGCAAATTTAGTCGCAATCCAACCGATTTATGATGCAAAAGTTGGTTTTTATTCTAAAAAATATAAAGATATCAATGACATTCCAAAAGGTACAAAAGTAGCAATACCAAATGATATTTCAAATGAAGGTAGAGCGTTAGCGATTCTTGAAGAACAAGGTCTTATTAAATTGAAAGACGGCGTTGGTGTAAATGGCACTACGAAAGATATCGTCGAAAACCCTAAAGATTTCAAATGGTTGAAAGTAGACTTACTGAACTTAGCAGAAACTTATAGTGAAAAAGATGTATCACTTGTTTATAACTATCCAACTTATATTTCTAAAATTGGCTTAAAACCTGCTGACGCATTGTTCTTAGAAAAAAACATTGATTCACGATTCTCAATTCAACTCGTTGCAAGAGAAGATAATAAAGACTCAGAAAAAATTAAAGAATTACATAAAGTTATGAAAAGTGATGCAGTTAAAAAATATCTAAAAGAAAAACATGAAGATACGTTAATTCCATCGTTTTAAAATAAAATAAGAGGTGTAGAAATGAAAAAATTATTAAGTTTTGTATTGTGTTTAGCGTTATTGTTAGCAGCATGTGGTAATAAGAACGAAGCATCAAGTAGTAAAAGTGACAGTAAAGAGCGCACATTTACGACTGAAGGCGGCGATAAAGTAAAAATTCCTAAAAATCCAAAGCGTATTCTATTACTGACAGCTAACTATGGTAACTTGAAAAAATTAGGTGTAGAACCAGTAGCGATCACAAGTGTATTCCCAGATTCTAAATATTTAGATATGAAAGATGTTAAGAAAATAGATCCAGAAGATGTTGAAGCGGCAGCGAAGCTTAAACCAGATTTAATCGTAACGTATAAAGAAAATAAAAATAATAATAAACTTTCAAAAATAGCACCAACTGTATCACTAAAAGTACAAGACACAGATTATAAGCAAACACATATCGAATACGGTAAATTAGTGAACAAAGAAGAAAAAGCTAAAAAACAAGCAGATGAACTATCAGGTAAACTTTTAAAGGACGGTAAAGAAATTAAAAAACATATCGGTGCAGATAAAACAGCTTCAATTATGGACGTACAAGCTAAAGATATTTATCAGTTCGGCGCAAGATTCGGTAGAGGTAGTGACGCACTATTCGATGGTTTCAAATTAAAAGAAGATCCAGAAGCTAAAAAAGCAATGCCAAAAGAAAAATTCATGAAAGTACCTCAAGAAAAATTTAACGATTATTCAGGAGACTACTTATTTATACCAACAAAAGACGGTAAAAAACCAAATAATGAATTTACAAATTCAACTATATGGAAAAATAATAAAGCAGTGAAAAACAATAACGTCATTTACTACACAAGTAATGAAGCATTATACGGAGATTTAATCTCAGTAGAGAAACAAGCAGAAACATTTAAAAAAGAACTATTAAAAAAATAAAGTAATATACAAAAAAGAAGCTCGAGTTGAGCTTCTTTTTTTATTTCATTATTCTAGCTCTCTTCATATTACATTCATACAATACTCATACTATCTTTACATAGGGTTAAAATATGATTGATACACTTCTTAATAGATTGCTTTTTAAATCACTATAGGGTTAATTAGGAGGAAGTGTACATGTATAATCAGTCAATAGCAAAGAGATTCATTAGTGGTACGGCATGTATGATGTTATTATTAGGGATTTCTACTACTGGTACGGTTGAGGCGAGTGGTGCTGGTGGTTCAGGATCTGATTCGTCTTTTATGAATCAACAAGCTCATTCGGATATTAAAGTGATGTCTCAGAAGCCGGAGGTAGCGCCTGTACCTAAGAAAAATCAGCCGAATCGTATTATTACGAATTTTAATGGTGATACGAAAACAGAAATGGCTTTTAATTGGTATACGACAGATCAATTTAATGATGCTAAAGTTTGGGTGTCAGAGTCGGGTCAATTTGATGATGATACACAAGCATTTGATGCAACTTCTAAACAAGTAGATTCTAAATATGTTGAACGAGATAAGAACGGCAATTTCATCTTTGCGGATGTAGAAAAAGATGACGAAGGTGAACCTGTTAAAGATGCACAAGGTAAAGAAAAAATAAATGGATATTATACAGATGAACATGCACAAGGTGCTGAATGGACGCGCGGTGATAAACATGGGAAGTCTGAGCTAATGACAGTTCCTGAATATAATTATAAAGCGAAAGCAACGGGATTAAAGCCGAATACTACATATTATTATCGCGTAGGTAGTGCAAGTGGTCCTCAAAGTGAAGTTGGACAATTCAAGACTTCTGGCAACAACGGCGATCCTTTCCAATTCGTTCAGTATACAGATACACAAAATGCTTATTGGAATGAACACGTAAGAAATGAAGCGCAATTTGGAGCAGATACGTTAAGCAATGCTATTCAAACAGCAGGCGATCCAAACTTCGCATTACACACAGGAGACTTTGTAGAAACTGCAGAAATTGAAGATGAGTGGTTAGATTTATATGATCAATCACGTCCATCATTTATGTCACTACCTGTAGCTTCTGCACCAGGTAACCATGACGAATATGCGTTAAGTGAAGATGATGAAAAATTACTGACAAAATATAACGAACATGTCAATGTGCCTAAAGAAAACAATGCGGTAAATGGTGGTTCTTATTATTCGTTTGATTATAATGGTGCACATATGGTTGTCGCTAATACAAATGATAATAAGAAATCTAAAGATAATCCTGAAGAAAAAGCAATTGGCAAAGAACAAATGGAATGGATTAAGCAAGATATTAAAGATGCAAGAAAGAATGGCTCTAAATGGGTTATCTTAAATCTGCATAAACCAATGTATTCTAAATCGTATCATGCACTATCAGATGAAGATGTTGCAAAAATACGTGACGAACTCACTCAACAAATTGATGATTTAGATGTGGATTTAGTATTACAAGGTCATGACCATGTGCTTTCGCGTACGAAACCACTAGAACATACATCGACTAAAAATAGCTTTGTAAATGCTAAGAAAGAAGATGCCAAACAAATTAGAGGGCAAGATAACATCACTTATTATGACAATCCGGAAGGTTCAGTTTACGTACTGCCTAATACAGGTGGTACAAAAGCGTATGACAGTATATATGACCGTCCTTTAGAACACATTAAGAAAGTTAGACCAGAACTAGAAGATTTAACGCAAGAAGAATTAGATCATTATAATAGTTTGTTTGCGATAGGCGAGCAACCTCATAAGACAGATGCTTTTAATGATAGTCATGAAAATAATCGAGATTCATCTGATCAGAACTTCTCAGTTTATGATGTATCTGAAGGTAAATTAGTCGTTAAAATTTATCAATTACATGGCGATATTAGTAAAGGTGAACAAAGAACAGTTAAATTAGTTGATGAATTCGGTATTAAAAAAGACTAATCATAGATTTCAAAGTTAAACAAATATCCAAAAGGCGTCTCCTTCAAATATGATGATATGGAGGCGCCTATTTGTTAATAGAAGGAGGGGTTACTTTGCGACGTGTATTCAATTATTTAAGTATGGCAGTAGTGATGATATTGATATTAAGTGGTTGTCAAAATGGTTCGCAAGAAGAGACAAAGCAGCATAGTGAAACGAAACATGCAGCAACTAGACATATTCAACTTTCAGAGCAAGACAAAGATGCATTGAAACAAGAGTTACTAAAAATTGCTGACGAATATGGCCAAGATCAGCATAAAGCAGTAACTAATCGTTATTTTAGTCGAAACGAACAAATGGAAGGTGATGGCTATGCGATTACTGATGATGGTGAAATACAAATAACAGATCATAATAAACCAGGGTGGAAACATTTTAAGATCCATAATGTTGTCGGATTAACGATGTATCAAGGACAGCATACTCAAGGTGGTTATGATGAACGTGCACAAGATCTAACTAATATTCAAGGATACAGTAGTGTCGCTAAAATGGATCAACCGATTACGAAATATTTGTTTGCAGATAACGGTAAAGTATACGAATATCAATTCAAGCCGAATAGTGAACCATCACTATCAACTGGATTTGCAACTAAAGATTACAACGGTAAAGATCCAAACTTAAAACCAAACGAAAAATTCATAGTTTCAAAGGATAAAATTTTAAATAAAAAATGGAAAATGTTGCTTTCAGAATATAAATGATAATATTTTAAAAATATCCATTATAAATTCACAGTTTAGATACGTGAAAATTTATGAAAAAATGTTATAATTGTGAATGGAAAAATAATAGCAATCATATATAGGAGGCAATTATGTCTAATTTACTTAATGTTCTAAGCGATAAACTATCAGGTAAAAATGTACGTATCGTATTACCGGAAGGTGAAGATGCGCGCGTATTAACAGCAGCAGTTAAATTACAAGCTACAGATTTGGTTGCACCAATCGTACTTGGTAATGAAGAAAAAATTAAAGAAACTGCAGCTGGTGCAGACTTATCAATCGATGGTCTAACAATCATCAACCCAGAAACAAGTGAACTAAAAGCAGATTTAGTAGAAAAATTTGTTGAACGTCGTAAAGGTAAAGCAACTCAAGAACAAGCTGAAGAATTGTTAAATAACGTTAACTACTTCGGTACGATGTTAGTTTACACTAATCAAGCTGACGGATTAGTAAGTGGTGCAGCACACTCAACTGCAGACACAGTACGTCCAGCATTACAAATTATCAAAACAAAACCAGGCGTTACAAAAACATCTGGCGTATTCTTCATGACTAAAGGTGAAGAACAATATGTATTCGGTGATTGTGCAATTAACCCAGAACTTAATGCACAAGACTTAGCTGAAATTGCAATCGAAAGTGCTAAGACTGCTCAAGCATTTGGTATGTCTCCAAGAGTAGCAATGTTAAGCTTCTCAACTAAAGGTTCAGCTAAATCACCTGATACTGAAAAAGTATCTGAAGCAGTTTCTATTGCTCAAGAGAACTTAAAAGAAACAGATTTAAAAGATGTTGTATTAGATGGTGAATTCCAATTTGATGCAGCAATCGTACCAGAAGTTGCTGCTAAGAAAGCACCAAATTCTGAAATTCAAGGTGATGCAAATGTATTTATCTTCCCTAGCTTAGAAGCGGGTAACATTGGATACAAAATTGCACAACGTTTAGGTGGATTTGATGCAGTTGGTCCTGTATTACAAGGCTTAAACGCACCTGTTAACGATTTATCTCGTGGCTGTTCAGCTGAAGACGTATATAGTCTTTCAATCATTACAGCTGCTCAAACATTATAATCATGGCAAATTTGCAAGATTATTTTACACAAGAATGGCGATACATTGACCACACTTCAGGACTGCAGCCAATGCAGTCCTTTAGTTTCGATGATACATTTTGTGATCAAGTAGGAAATGATAAAAGTCCAAGTGTTGTTAGGACATGGATACACAATCACGTCGTGATATTAGGCATACACGATTCTAGATTACCTTATTTAAAAGATGGTATTGCATATTTAAATGATGTTAGAGGTTATAGTGCAATCGTTAGAAATTCTGGCGGATTAGGTGTTGTGCTAGATAAAGGTGTGCTTAATATATCTTTAATCTTTAAAGGTAAGCATGATGTATCCATTGATACAGGATATGAAGTGATGTTACGTCTTATTCGTGAAATGTTTAAAGAAGATACTAATGAAATTGAGAATAAAGAAATTACCGCGTCATACTGCCCTGGTAGTTATGATTTAAGTATTCATAATCAAAAATTTGCTGGTATATCACAACGAAGAGTTAGAGGTGGTATAGCAGTTCAAATCTATTTATGTGTGGAAGGATCAGGCGCTGAACGTGCCGAAATGATGAAAGCATTCTATGAACATGCACTGAAAAACGAAAAGACAAAATTCATTTATCCGACTATCATATCTGAAAGCATGGCTTCATTGAACGAATTATTAGGCACTGAATATACAACTAACGACATATTATTTAAACTGTTAGGAAGTTTGAAAAATTTAGGTGCAACTTTGAATATGGATCCTGTCACAACAGAAGAATGGACATTGTACGATAAATATTTCGAAAGAATGATTGAACGCAATGATAAAATGATTCGAAATATGAAAAAACGATAAAATGACATTCTCAAACAACTGTTAAGGTGGTATAATAATTTATTGCAAAATTAACAATTAAGAAAGGTGGGGAAACAAATGCGAAATAAATTTCAAGTCTGCGATGATTGCCAAGCAGTTAACTTGCCATCACTTTTGAAAAAAATTAAAAAATTAGACCCAGAAGCTGAAATAGAAGTAGCATGCCAATCATATTGTGGACCAGGTAGAAGAAAGACATTCGCATTCGTAAATAACCGCCCATGTGCCGCTTTAACAGAAGACGAACTAATGGAAAAAATCCAAAAACAACTTCAAAAGAAACGCGATCCAGAAGAAGAAGAAAGATTGCGACTTAGAAATGAAGAACGAAAACGTCGACAAAAAGAATTAGACGAGAAGTTAAATAAGAAGTTGAAAAAGACACAGTCATAATATAAATATTAGCTATAAATCCCCTCACTACAACATGTAGTGGGGGCTTTTTTTTATCATATTATATGTTTGCTAATTTTTTTAAACCTATTAACCACTTAAAAATTTTTGTTGTAAGGAATTTTATCGTTATTGACATAAAATTGGGAAATATTGTATAATTGGTTTGTAAAAGAGGAGAGTCCATACCGTTAAGTTGGAAATGAAAAAGAGGAGATTTCAAGCCGTTAAATTGAAGGTGAAAAAAGAGGAGAGTTCAAGCCGTTAAGTTGAAGACTAAAAAAGATAGAAGAGTAGTCCTAATGGGGCTACTCTTTTTTGCTATTTAATCATAATCATCCATAGAAAGGACGAACATCATGACATTAAGATTGTTCAAATTAAATAAGGCGTATGTTAAATATTTAAGTACTGTAGATAATAAAGTTCTATATAATCATGAGAAAAATACTATGCCATATGTTGGAGTAGTATTTACAATAAAAAACTATAACTATTTTGTTCCATTATCATCGCCTAAAGATAAACATAGATTAATAAAAGAAAATAGAACATTAACAAAATTAGATAATGGTAAGTTGGGGGTTTTAAATCATAATAATATGATACCTGTTCCTCGTAGTGAGTTTGAAGAATTAGATATTTCTAAGTATGGTAGCCAATACGAAATGTTATTAGCCAATCAACAAACTGAAATCAGGAAGATGCAAGATAAAATAAAAAGAAAATCTAAAAAGCTTTATGATCTTATAAATAATTCTACTAATAACCATTCAGGGTTAAGAGAATTTTGTTGTGACTTTAAATTATTGGAAAAGGCATGTTTGGAATATGAACAACAAAAATAAAACACTCATACAATAAGTGATAGTAGACTTTTAGAAATAAGTGAAACAATCAAAATTAGATATCGATTTGTAATTCCCTCTACTATCCAAATATTTATATCATATTATATGTTTGCTAATTTTTTTAATTCATCCATATTTAAGATGTTATAGCTATTGTTCTCTTTTGCTAAATATCCTTTTTGTACAAAATCTGCGATAACAAATAATAAATGTCGATAAGATACACCTAAGTATTGTGCGACTTGTGTATGTTTTTCTTCATATTTGCCATTTTGTTCTGTAACTAAAATAAAAGAAGCGAGTCTTTTAGATAATGGATATGATTGATTTCGTGTTGAAGTTCGAATGTTTTTCATATTCTTATGTGCGATATAAGATAATAAATTCTTTAATAATACGGGATCCGTTAATAAAGTGTCTTTAAGTTCATTAAGTGGTACTGCTAAACACCAACAATCTTCAATTGCTTGGACATTAAGTGGTGCAACGTGTTCATCTATCAATTCCATTTCTCCTATAAAAGAAGAAGGCGCAAAAAAATCGATTAAAGAAACTTGGCCATTTTCCATGTATTCGTATAATTTTGTCTTTCCTTTAACAAGATAAAATAAATATTCGGGTTTTTGAGTGTCTTGAATAATATGATCTTTTTGAGATATGAAAAAGAGTTTTATGTGTTGTTGCACATCAAATCCAAAGAGATCGAGATAATTGAATTGGTCTATTAAATCTTGTTTAAGTTTGTCATTATAAATTTCTCTCAATATTTCACACCTCTTATATGATATTTCTCATACTTACTTTAATCTTTGCAGAAGTATAATACAAGAATAAAGAAAAGGCTTACAAAGAGGAGAGGAATTATAATGGAAAAACAAAAAATAATTTTAGATTGCGACCCTGGTCATGATGATGCAATAACGATGTTAATGGCATACATTCATCCTAATATTGATTTACTGGGTATAACAATTGTTTCAGGAAATCAAACGCTTGAGAAAACTGTTAAGAATGGTTTGAGTGTCGCACAGCACTTGAATATGGACGTTAAAATATATAGTGGGGCATCTGAACCTTTAGTGAGAGAACGTGTAGTTGCTGACAATGTCCATGGAGAAACAGGCATGGATGGTCCTGTATTTGATGCGTTAAATAGAGAACCCGAAGATAAAAGAGCGGTACAATTTATCATTGAAACGTTATTAAATGGTATGTCAACAAAAACTTAGACAGAATTCATAAGTTTATAAGAGGTTGGTGTTTGATAATTTAATCCTGCATGTAATCTTTCATTGTTATACCAGTTTATATACATTTTTAATTCAATTTCTAATTGTTCTATCGTATAGAATCTTGTAGTATTTATGAATTCTGTC